>NZ_DASVSI010000104.1:0-7423 GCF_036388155.1 Hymenobacter sp.
CCACATCTGACCCGAACTGAAAGGCGCCGATGCCCGTGCCACCCGCCGCCGTCGTGAACTGAGCTACCCGTGGGCGAGCCAATGTTCCACCGCTGTTGCCCGCCGCTGTAGTTACAGTGTACTGCACTGTTTCCCCCGGCATAAACGCCGAGGCCGAGGGCGTAAAGCTGAGCGTGCTGCCGCTTACACTAGCTGGTGTGGTGCTCCGCGAGCGTAGACCGCCCTTCTGACTACTGAATACCTTCAGTGCCCCAACCGAAGCAGCTGTCAGCGGCTGACTAAAGCTCACGGTAAGCGGACTGGTGCAGGCTGCGGCCCGGGCATTTGCCAGCGGTACTACGGAAGTAATGACAGGTGCTTGGGCAAGGGCTGCTCCGCTAGGGGCCAATAGTAAGAAAATACGCAAAGTCCATTGAGCAGGCGAGTAGGAGTGGGGCATACAGCAGGATTAAATGAGTAAGGGAAAACCAGAACTAGTTTAGGCGAGGCAAGGCCTTTACCAAAAGTAAGGAGTTAGATGCCTTGTGAAGGCATTAGTAGCCCAGCTGACCCTGCCATATTGCAGAGGCATGAGAGTACAAGAAATGGTTACGACGGCCTCTTGGAATGACAATATTGCACCCGCATCCGTATCCCAAGTAAGTATGAAAAAAGGCCCTCACAATACTGTAAGGGCCTTTTCTGTGGTCGTGTAAGGAGTCGAACCTTAAACCTTCTGATTCGTAGTCAGATGCTCTATCCAATTGAGCTACACAACCAGTTCCCGTGTTGGGAGCGCAAAGGTAAGCGGATAAAATGCGTCTGCACAAGTAAGGCGCGTACTTTTTGCTGATAATTTTTTGCTTTTTGCGCAAACCATTCACAATCAGGGCTACTCTGCGGGGGGAGAAGTGCGGTTGCTGAGGGCCCGCTTGACGGCTTGGTTGAATAAGTAGTACAAGCCGAAAAAAGAAGCGGCCACCAGCGCCAGCAACAGGAGCTTGCCCGTGGTGCCGGTGCCCGGGTCCTTGAGCAGCGCAAACACGTCTTGCGCTTTGGTGCCGAGCCAGTAGAAAAACAGGCTGCGCGGGAGCATGCCCGCTATAGAGGCCAGCAAAAACGGCCACCGGCGCACCCGCATGATGGCCAGGATGAAGGTCATGAGGGCAAAAGGCGTGACCGGCGACACGCGGGTGAGAAAAATGAGCTGCCAGCTGTCGGTTTTCAGCTCGCGCATCACGGCTTCGGCTTTGGGAAAGTGGCCGAGGAAGGTCAGCATTTTGCCGTGGTCGAGGGTGGCCGCAATCTGGTAGCCCACCAGGGCCGCGAGGGCGTAGGCCACCACCATGCCCGGAAAGCCGCTCCAGCCCAGGTAAAAACCCGTGACCAACACCACGGCGGTGGTGTTGACCAAGGAAAAGGCCATGGCCACGCCCACAATCACGAAGTACAGCAGGCTTTGGCCGGTGGTCAGGTTCTCCAAAAACTCCTGGTTTTTATAGAGAATCCCAGTCAGTGACGCGCTGCCCAGCAACGGCACGGCCACCAGCAGGAGCATGGACAGCAGCGTGGAGAAGTTTTTTCGGAAAAGCTCGCGCAGAAATTTCATAAGGCACAACAAGGCACTCGGGGCAATGGCCTTTCGCCACGCAAGAAAGGCGTAAGCCGGCACCCGGACGGTGTCGCTTACGCCTTTCCAAGCGGCTCCGGCCGGGCCGGAGCGATAAAATCTGGCTTACGCCTCCTTCGCGCCGAAGCCAAAAAACTTCTTGATGCCCGCCCAAGCGCCGGCCAGCGCCAACAGGCCCAGCTTCCAAAACTTCAGCAACACGGCAAACAGGCCCACTTTGGCCAGCACCTTGCCCGCCACCAGTCCGCCGATGCCGTAGGCGGCCACTTCGTCGATGCCGGGGTCAAAATCCACGTACTGCTCGCCCTTGGCAAAGCTCACGGCGCTGAGCAGGCCGGGAATGCTGGCTTTGATGGCCGGCAGGTCGGAGGCCGAGCCCACGGCGTTGAGGATGAGCACGCCCTTGCGGCCGAGCACGCGCACGTTGTAGTTGAGGGTGTTTTCGGGGCTGTCGCCGAATTTCAGGGTTTTGGCCCAGTGCAAGGTGTGCTGGGCTTTGTCGTAGTACGGGGCCGAGGCCCAGCCCACCAGCTCCACGGGCTCGTAGCCGGCTTCGGTGCGCTCTTTGTTGGCGTCCACCATGTCGGTGCGCATTTCGTCCAGCAGGTCCTCGTAGTCGATGTCGTCGGCATCGTCGTCCTTCACGTGGCCGGAGGGGTCGTATTCGATGACGTAGGCCCACGCGGCTTTGTCGAGCGGGCTCATTTTTTCCGGGAAGAGCATGCCCAGCGAGGTGCCGTCGGGGTTGCCCCAGTAGCGCGTGAGCACCTGGCGGCTCTGGGCCGAGTCGAGGTAGTGGAAGCCTTTGGGCACCGAAACCTCGCTGATGCCGCCGGGCAGCACCACGCGGCCGGTTTGGTAGTGCAGCGAATTGTTGATGGAGTCGAAAACGAAGGCCCGGCGGGCCACCGAATCAAGCGGCGCCGGCGCGGGTTTGGGCTTGGGTGCCGCCAGCGCCACGCCGGATACCAACAGCAGAGATAGGGGAGAGTAGTGTTTTTTCATGGAAAAGTATTGATGATGAATAACAACGGATTAGCGAAGATAAGGCGCCGATTTGGTCTGTTTGGCAGGTTCTTTTCAGGCCGCTTGGCCGCTTGCTGCTGGCCGCCCGCCCGGCAGGAAACACTACCTTTGCGCGCATGAAATTCGCCACCAAAGCCATCCACGCCGGCGTGCACCCGGACCCCCACACCGGGGCCATCATGACGCCCATTTACCAGACCTCGACCTACGTGCAGACTTCGCCCGGCAAAAACCAGGGCTTTGAGTACTCGCGCACGCACAACCCCACCCGCTCGCAGCTGCAAGACGCCCTGGCCGCCCTCGACAACGGTAAGCACGGCCTGGCCTTTGCCTCCGGCATGGCCGCCATGGACTGCGTGGCCAAGCTGCTGCAACCCGGCGACGAGGTGATTTCGACCAACGACCTCTACGGCGGCTCCTACCGCCTGTTCACGAAAGTATACGAGCCGCTGGGCATCAAATTCCACTTCGTGCCCATGCACGACATGGAAGCCGTGCGCGCCGTGGCCAACGAGAAAACCAAGCTGATTTGGGTGGAAACCCCCACCAACCCGCTTCTGAATGTCATCGACATTGCCGGCGCGGCCGCGGTAGCCAAGGAGTGCGGCGCCCTGCTCGCGGTGGACAACACCTTCAGCACGCCCTACCTGCAAACGCCCATGGACCTGGGGGCCGACATCGTGATGTACTCGCTGACCAAGTACATGGCCGGCCACTCCGACACCGTGATGGGCGCCCTGGTGGTGAACGACGACGAGCTGCACCAGCGCCTGAGCTTCTACCAGAACGCCTGCGGCGGCACCCCCGGCCCCCAGGACTGCTTCCTGGTGCTGCGCGGCCTGAAAACGCTGCACATCCGCATGCAGCGGCACTGCGAAAACGGCCGCGCCGTGGCCGAATACCTGCGCCAGCACCCCAAAGTGGAGAAAGTGTACTGGCCCGGTTTCGAAAACCATCCCAACCACGCCGTGGCAGCCAAGCAGATGCGCGACTTCGGCGGCATGATTTCCTTCGTGTTGAAGGGCGACCGCCAGGAAGACGCCGTGGCCGTGCTCGAGAAGTTCAAGTACTTCACCCTGGCCGAAAGCCTGGGCGGCGTGGAAAGCCTCAGCGGCCACCCCGCCACCATGACGCACGCCAGTATTCCGGCCGAGCAGCGCCGCAAATCGGGCCTCAGCGACTCGCTCATTCGCCTGAGCGTGGGCATTGAGGACGCCGAAGACTTGATTGAAGACTTGGCGCAGGCCATCGGATAGTGGAACGGGGGCGTGCGGGCCACTGCGGCTTGCGCGCCCCCAATCGTCCGCCTTCGCAGAACAAACCTTGGGGCCAGCTCAATCCTGAAGAATCCGCGGGTCGTAGGTGCGTCCGTTACTCAATAGCCGAACCGATGCGCCTGTTTGTTCTCTTTTTTTCGCTGCTTTTCGTCTCCTGCCACACGGAGCAGCCCGCGCCATTGCCCCCGCCGAGCGGGAGCTTGCCGCCCCGCACGCCCACCACGGCTGCCATCAGCTACTTGGCGCTTGGCGACTCTTATACGATAGGGGAGGGCGTGACCAACGCCGAGCGCTGGCCGGTGCAGCTGGCGGCAATGGCCCAGCAGCGCAACGTGAATGTGCAGGAGCCCGACATCATTGCGCGCACTGGCTGGACAACTTCCGAGTTGGCCAGCGCCATTGCCAGCGCCCAGATTACGAGAACCTACGACTTGGTTTCGCTGCTGATTGGGGTCAACAACCAGTACCGCGGCGAGTCGTTGGCGAAGTACCGCACCGAGTTTCAGCAACTGTTGCGCACGGCCTTGGCGCGGGCCGCCAACCGCCCGGGCCGGGTGATTGTGCTGTCCATCCCCGACTGGGGGCAGTCGCCCTTTGCCAACGGGCAGGACCGGGCGCGCATTGGCGCCGAAATTGACCAGTTCAACGCCGTGGCCCGGCAGGAATGCCAAGCCGTGGGCGTTTCCTTCATCGACATTACGCCCATTACACGTGGCGCTGCGGGGGATGATGCTCAATTCACCCGCGACCGCCTGCACTACTCCGGCGAACACATGCGGCGCTGGGCCGACCAGGCCTTGTTCGTAGTGGAAGCGGCTGTTAAATAGTGTAGTTTGCAGCGGAATTAGGTTCAGGTTAAAACCCGGCCTGATAAACTGCCCGCAGCTTTCGTTTCACTCATTTAGCCTCTGCTACATGGTACCCATCGACGTGCTGCCGCTCTTTCCGGTGCTGGACGCGAAGCTGCTGGAGCTGCTGGGTTCCCTCTCGCCCGCCGACTGGCAGCGGCCCACCCTGGCCCGGCAGTGGACGGTGAAGGACGTGGCGGCGCACCTGCTCGACGGCAACCTGCGCACGCTCTCGATGCTGCGCGACGGTCATTTTGCCGAAGGGCCGGAGGAGGGTTCCTACGAGGGCGTGCTGGCTTTTCTAAACCGGCTGAATGCTGACTGGGTGGTGGCCGCTCGCCGGCTGAGCCCCGCCGTGCTCACGGCGCTGCTGGCGCAGTCAGGCACCGAGTACAACGCGTTTTTGGCCACGCTGGACCCCTGGGCGCCGGCTGCTTTTTCCGTGGCCTGGGCCGGCGAGGCCGAGTCGATGAACTGGTTCCACGTGGCCCGCGAGTACACCGAGAAGTGGCACCACCACCAGCAAATACGCGAAGCCGTGGGCCAAACGGCCCCGCTGATGACGCCTGAGCTGTTCCGGCCGTTCATCAACACGCTGATGCGCGGGGTGCCGCATGCCCTGCGCGCGGCGCCGGCAGCGGCAGGGGCAGTGGTGCAAGTGCAGGTGACCTCGGACAGCGGCGGCACGTGGCGGGCCGAGAAGACCCCGAACGGTTGGCAATTGCAGCCGGCTTCGGCTGGCCCGGCGGACGCAACGGCCGAAGTAGTGATACCCCCCGACGTGGCCTGGAAGCTGTTTACCAAAGGCCTGAGCCCGGCCGAAGCCTTGTCTCGCGTGCAGCTGCGCGGCAACGAAGCGCTGGGCCATGCCGTGCTGCGCCTGGTGGCCGTGATGGCCTGAGTGAAATCCTTCGGGGAAGAATAAAGCATTCCGGGCGTCTGCACGTCTTCAGGGTGTTGCATTGCTTTTAACAGCAATTTAATGAGGTGGTTAGCGTCTTATTAAATCGGAGTTAAAAGCAGTGTGCTTTACCAACTTCACCCCCAAAGGACCAGTTAAAGGACTGTACCTGCGTTGCAGTTCTTTTCCGGCCATTCACTACCATGCACACCCTTACCACCCTGCGCCACTGGGTCCGCGTTGCCCCTTTTGTTGCCCTGCTAGGGCTGGCGGGCTGCGAAATCATCGAATTTAGTCCCAACGACCACCGCGTCCCGGAAAAATTCATCAACCTCACCCAGAAAAACCTCGCCAAACTGCAGGCCCAGCCGCTGGCCCCGGGCGACACCCTGCGGTTTGTGTTCACCGGCGACTCGCAAAACTTTTACTACGAGGCCGACAAGCTGGTGGAGAGCGTTAACCAGCAGCCCGGCATTGCCTTTACGCTGGTAGCGGGCGACATCTCGGACTACGGGCTGGCCCGGGAAATGAGCTGGGTGGCCGAAAAGCTGCAAGGCCTGAAAAAACCGTTTATCACCGTGGTGGGCAACCACGACCTGGTGGGCAACGGCCGCACGACGTACGAGCACATCTACGGCCCGCTCAATTACTCCTTCGTGTACGGCGACACCAAATTCATCCTGGTGGACACCAACGGCCGCGAATACAACTTCAATGGCCAAGTGCCCGACATGAACTGGGTGCGCCCCCAGTTGGCTAATCTGGACGGCGCCCGGCGGCAAGTGGTGGTGTCGCACGTGTCCCCGACCAGCGGCGACTTCGACCCCACCTTGGTTGCGCCCTACACGGGAGCGCTGCGCGACGCCCAGGGCTTGGTGTTCGAAATGAACGGCCATAACCACTCGTCGTCCATTGGCCAGCCTTACGAGGACGGGGTGACGTACGTGAATTCCGACGCGTTTTCGGAGCGCCGCTACTTTGTGGTTACCGTGTGGGGCAACAAGGAGTTTCGCATCAAACAGGTCAAATTCTAGATGAAAAAGCTCTTCTTTTTGGCCGGTTTGCTGGCCACTGTTGGGGCGCAGGGGGCGCCCCTGGGCGACACAAGCGTGGTGGCGGGCCCGGTGCCCGGCGGGCGCCCGTGGTTCCGTCCCAATCATCTGGTGCTGCAAACGGGCGGCGGCCTGGGCATGGTGGCGGGCGGGGCCGGCTACGCATTCGGGAAAGGCCGGCTCGAAACCGACGTACTCGTGGGCTACGTGTCGGAGCGGTACGCGGGCTCGGCGCTAAGCCTGGCTTCGCTGAAACTCCTGTATTCGCCCTACCGCCTGCGCGTGAGCGAGAAGGTGCAGGTGCTGCCCCTCACCTTCGGCGCGTATGCCAGCTACACGCACGGCGTCATCAACGACGGGGTAAAGGGGCAATACCCCAAAGACTACTACTGGTTTTCGACCGACACCCGCGTGGGGCTCATACTGGGCAGCCGCGTGACGTTTTTGGCGCCCCCGGTGGTGGCTACGGGCCAGCCGCGCAAACTGTCGGCGTTCTACGAGCTGGGCACCAACGACTTGTACCTGGCCAGCTACTTCAACAACCTGCAGGGCGGGCTGGGCTTTCACAAGCTGCTCACGCTGGCCCTCGGCCTCAAGGCGGACTTTTAGCCCCGGCTGCCGCGCAAAGGCAAAAGCCGCTGCCCGGCTCGTGCAACTTTTAGGCGATGGCCCCGGTCAGGAAGGCGGGCCGCAACGTTGGGGCCCGCCTT
>NZ_DASVSI010000105.1:0-26538 GCF_036388155.1 Hymenobacter sp.
GTGCGCCAATTACTGACCGAGTGGATGCACGATTACAACACCCTGCGCCCGCATCAAGCGCTGGGGTTTTTAACCCCGATGGAATTTAAACAAGCAGCCTGACTCTGGTTTTGATTGGCCCACCAAACGGGGAAGCTTACATATACTATCAAGCTAAAAATAACGTGCATGAGCATTTTCCAATCGAAATGAGAGGCACTGAATGGCGTGAACTGGATTCTAATCTGCCATATCAGGTATACTGGGCTTACAACAACGCGCCGCAATTAGTGTGTAATGGCTTTTTTATTAGTAATTCGGAAACGCTAAAAAGGATTTCAATAAAGAGTCATAAGAATAGCCTGTCTAAAAAAAGTCCGTTTGATTCGCCAAACTTGCTCATTTATGACCCGGATGGATTATTTCCTCTTAGCCTAAAGCGGGATGGTTTACGTGAAGCAGAATATCCTTTTGAGTTGGCATTAACTCGTGACGTTCTATTGGAATTGATAGCGTGGGTGTTCTTTCAAGGGCCTTCATCTTTCGAATTGCCAATTAAGCCAACGCCAAAAATTTATGATGACCGAGCGTACTTCGGTGCTTCAGCAATCGTCATGAAGCACAGTGGTTATGCTATCCGTCTTGCATCGTTATTAGGCAACCATCCGATTAGACATATGGTAGTGCACCCTAAAACACAAGTGCATATCAGGGTTAATACTGAGGTTACGTCTAACACGTTGATATTTGCCGATTTAATTGACGAGAAAGATGACATTCGTATGTTAATGTCAGTGCGTTCAAGTAAAGGCAGCAAGCAGTCTACTACTAATGTGATGCAGGTTATATACAATAAAGATTTCGAAGACGGTGATATTAAAGAAGTAGCTGAGGTTAACAGTGGCGGTACAACTAGAAGGAAACACAAATTGCAATTAATAAACCAAGATGGCCCATGGGTAACCGCCGCTTCTAAAAAGAACCATACAAGCAGAGTTGAGATACTCAATTGGCCTACCAAAAAATATACCACCTTAATTTCTAGAGACGAGGAGTATGTTGAATATAAAGAAGGGCTTTACTTGGAAGAGCAATTTTTTCCAGATGGATGTTACATAAAGGTCGGTTCCAAGCCATGGTTACTGGATGATATTTGGCAAGAATTTTTTGGTGATGGCTGGATTCCTTTTGCAATGGAGGAGCGTCTGACTAGATATCCGGAAGCCGCAAAGTTCTTCAGAGAAAGATATCCACAAGTAGTACCCGAATCAGTATGGCAGATTTTAGGTATACAAAAGCCGAAAGGATGTGTACAACTGCCATTACGCGACCCAAGTGAACCTGAAGAAATGGCGCTAAGGGCTTACGTAAGCAATGATATACCTTTTTAATAATGAGAAGTTATTCAATAGTGAATACTGAATTAGCGCCTATTAGAGTCTGTTCTGCTGCCCATTTTTGCATAATTAGTCTGAGTTCAATTTGAACTAGGTGCTCTCGGAAGGCAACTGATTCGAATTTGTTGGTTGTGCGGGAGAACTTTGGCTTGCATTTACCCTAGCCTGCGAAGCGGGGCCAGAGACAATGTCTGCGGCTTGGGCACCGAGTTGATTAAGTCTAGTGGGAGCTTTAGGAATATTTATAGGCAATTCGCGCGGGAATGAAGGAATTCCGTAGCCGGTTTGCAGGTAAATCTTTTCAGCATCGAGGCCAAAGCCGTTCGGCCTCGATGCCCCAAATGCAATAGAGCGCAGCAAAGAACCGGCTTCATCAGAACCATTAGGTACGAGCCGTTGCAGCTAAGCCGCGTAACTGATTTAGACGAGGAAGAAAAAGTACTCCACGTCGTAACGAAGTGAGGCGAGTATATATCGAAGGATAACAGTTGCGCTAAAACCGGAACGGCCTAGTTGCGGCGGCTACCTCGGCAATAACCTTGCGATAGTCATATAGTATAGCCAATAGCTGCGCGTGCGGCCCGGCGCTCGCTGCCTCACTTTCTCGGGCCTACCTATCCACCCCAACACCCTTTCGCATGAGACGTTTTTTAACTCCCCTGCTCGCTGCGGGGCTGCTGCTGCTTGCGGCACCGCGCAGCCACGCCCAAAATGCCGACCGCAAAACCGCCATTAGCCTCTACGGCACCGCCAACCAGTACAAGGGCAGCTTCGGCGACGACTTTTGGAAGTGGGACCGTAATTATTACGGCCCCGGCATCGCCATCAACCGCTACCTCACCAAAGGCCTCGACCTAGGCCTGCAGGGCGGCTACGTGGAGCTGAAGGGCAGCCGCAGCCCCGCCATCTTCTTCGCCACCAACGTGGTAAACGTAAACCTCGCCCTGAAGCTGAAGCTCAACAACGGCTGGGCGTTGAAGGAAGACGCCGTCATCCAGCCCTACCTGCTGGTGGCGCCGGGCCTGGTGTTCACCAGCGCCGAGGGCGTGATAAACGGCGCGGCGTTCGACCAAAACAAAACCTATTTCGACGCCCACGGCGCGGCGGGCATCAACTTCCGCATCAGCGACGGCATTGGCTTGTTTGTGCAAACCGGCCTGCACCTGCCCTGGGGCGCCAGCTTCGACGGCATTCCCAACCCCGACGACAACAAGATTGACGACCGCTACCTGCAGCACAGCGCCGGCCTGACGTTTGCGCTGGGCAAGCCCAAAGACACCGACGCCGACGGCGTGCCCGACCGCAAAGACAAATGCCCCGGCACGCCCACCGGCGTGAAAGTGGACGAGAAAGGCTGCCCCCTGGACGGCGACGCCGACGGCGTGCCCGACTACCAAGACAAGTGCCCCACCGAAAAAGGCGTAGCGGCCCTCGAAGGCTGCCCCGATAAAGACAACGACGGCGTGCGCGACAGCGAAGACGCCTGCCCCGACCAGCCCGGCACCGTTGCCCTGAAAGGCTGCCCCGACGCCGACGGCGACGGCGTGGCCGACAACGTGGACCGCTGCCCCGGCACGCCTGCTGGCACGCAAGTAGACGCCACCGGCTGCCCGCTGGTGGTAGACGCCGACGGCGACGGCATCCCCGACAACGTGGACCGCTGCCCCGGTACGCCCGCCGGCACGGCCGTCGACTCGACCGGCTGCCCGCAGATTGACCCGGCCATCCGCGGCCTGGAAGTGCCCATCCGCTTCCGCACCAACAGCACCGTCATCACGCGCCCGTCGTACCCCGCGCTGAATAAGATGGTGCAGGCCCTGCAGAGCCGCCCCGACTACAGCCTGCGCATCATCGGCCACGCCGACAGCCGCGGCACCGACGAATACAACCAGGCCCTGTCGGAGCGCCGCGCCGCCGCGGTGAAGCGCTACTTCACAGGCAAGAAAATCGACCCCGCCCGCATCATCACCGAAGGCCGCGGCGAGGCCGAGCCCACGGCGCCCAACGACACGCCCGCCGGCATGTCGCAGAACCGCCGGGTAGAATTCCGCTTCGAATTCGTGCCCACGCCCGCACCCACTCCGGTGCCGTAATGCCGGACGCTGAGTGAGTAAAAAGGCCCCGCCAGTGAAATGGCGGGGCCTTTTTTGTGTAGCCTGCTGTAGCGTGGGCTCCGCGAGTCCGCGCATGGGCGCCGGCCAGGCAGTCAGGACATCGTTCTGGCGGGACGAGGACTCGCAGAGTCCACGCTACAGCACGCTACTTTGTCACGCCGGCTTCGGCCAGCAGGGCCAGCACTTGTTGTTCTATCAGGTCGCGCACTTGCCGGAACTCGGCGGGCTCCAGGTGCTTGGGGTCGGGGATTTGCCAGTCGCGGCGGTGGCGCGCGGCAATAAATGGGCAGGCATCGCCGCACCCCATGGTCACCACGTAGTCGAACGCCTGGGAACGGACCTCGTCCAGGGACTTGCTGGCGTGCGTGCCCAAGTCGTAGCCCAGCTCGGCCATGGCGGCCACCGCTTTCGGATTGATGACGCCCGAGGGCCGCGAGCCGGCGCTGTAAGCGGCCACCTGCGCGCCGCCGTGCAGGCTGGCAAACGCCTGCGCCATCTGGCTACGGTTGGCGTTTTCGATGCACACAAACAAGAAGGAAATCATGGCGTGGAAGGAGTGTCGGGGGAAGAGGTGAAATGGAGCAGCCGGTCGGCCAGCACGGCCAGCAGCGCGCCCGCCACCGGGCCGGCCAGGTAAAGCCACACATGGGTCAGGTTGCCGCTCAGGAGCGCGGGGGCCAGCGAGCGGGCCGGGTTCATGGACGCCCCGCTGAGCGGCCCGAACACTAAGGCCTCCAGCCCCACGGTGCTGCTGATGGTGAGGCCCGCCAGCAGCCCTTGCTCGCGGGCCCCGGAAGCCACCCGCAGAATGACCAGCATCAGCCAGAAGGTAAGGACCGTCTCGATGACCAGGGCTTGCGCGGCACTGTGCGCCGGCTGCGTGGCGCCCAGCGTGGAATGCTCGGCGGCCAGCAGCTTCACCAAGGCACTGCCCGCGAGGCCGCCGGCTAGCTGCATCAGCACGTACGGCCCCACCCGCTTGCCCGGAAATCGGCCAGCAGCCCAAAAAGCCAGCGTTACGGCCGGGTTCACGTGCGCGCCACTGATGGGGCCCAGGGTCTGAATCAGACCCAGCACCACCAGGCCGAAAGCCGCCGCCACGCCGCCGTGCCCCAGCGCGTGCGTCTGCTCGTTCACCACGGCCGCGCCGGTGCCAAACGCCAGCAGCACGGCCGTGCCCAAGGCTTCGGCGGCCAGGCACTGGCGCAGGGCGGCGCTCATGCGGTGGGCGCGGCTGTGCCCACGGTGGCACTGCGGCGTTCCAGCAGCACGGTGTCGCGCCATTGCCCCCGAAGCTGGCCGATGCGTTCGCGCCGGCCCACCTGCCGGAAGCCCGCGGCCTCGTGCAAGCGGATGCTGGCCGTATTTTCAGGGAAAATTCCTGCTTGCAGGGTCCACAAGCCTTGTTGCTCCGACTCGGCTATCAGGGCCGCCAACAAGGCTTTGCCTACGCCCCGCCCGCGCGCCTCGGCGGCTACGTACACGCTCACTTCGGCCACGCCCGCGTACACGCAACGGCCCGAAACCGGCGTCAGCGCGGCCCACCCCAGCACGCGGTCGGGAGCGTCGGCAGCGCCGGCCACCAAGCGGCAGGCGGGCAAGTGGCTGCTGTCCCAGTCGGGCCAGGTGGGCAGTTCGGTGGCAAAAGTCGCATTGCCGGTGGCCAGGCCTTCGGCGTAAATGGCGCGCACGGCAGGCCAGTGTGCGGCGGTCATGGCCTCGATAGTCATAAACAAGCAGGAGGGCTTACGGAGTATAAGTTGGCGGTGGGCTTGGCTAGCAGCACCCACTTCCGGGGGCACACGTCGCAGCAGCCGGCGCCAACTCAACCAGCGGGAATGCTACCGGCGCGGCGGCGAAAACCTCGGCCGCGGGCGCCGATTGCGAGCTGGGAGCAATGCAGCACTGGGTGTTGCTGGCCGCGTCGTACTCGTCCTGGTAGCGCGGGTCGTTGAACTCCGCGTCGGCGTGGAAGTAGTACACCTCCCACTCCACCCCGTCCGGGTCGTTCACCCAGAACTTGTCTTGTTTGGCGTAGCAGCAGTTGGTGCCCATTTCCTCGCGGCTCACGAGGCCGGCTTGGCGGGCCAGCGCCAGCCGCTGGTCCAGCTCTTCCACCGTCTCGACCTGAAAGCCCATGTGGCCGAAATGACTCTGCACCCGCTCGGGGTTCTCCACGAACGAGATGATGAGCGAGGGCTTGTCGAGCACGTATTTGGCGTAGCCGCGCTTAATCTTGGCCGCCGGCACGCCGAAGAATGCCGTGTAGAAATTGACCGTGGCCGCCAAATCGGACACGTAGAGCGAAACGTGCATGCGAGGAAAAACGGAGGTTTCCATGGGAGTGTGGTTTGCTGGTGAAAAAGTAAATAGGCCGGTCGCGTTGGGCCGGCGCAAGGCGAAGCTTAGCAGCCGCACTCGGCGGCAGTGGGCGGTAGGTCGGCTAGCAGGCCGGCAAACAACTGGCGGGCATGGGCCCAGCCAGCGGGGTCGATGCAGTAGCACACGCGTGCGCCATCGACCTCGCCCTGCACCAGCCCCGCAGCTTTCAACTCTTTGAGGTGCTGCGAAACGGTGCTCTGCGAAATGGGCAGCTCTAGCACGAGCTCGCCGCACACGCAGGCGCGGCGCTGGGCCAGCAGCTGCAAAATGGCAATGCGCGCCGGATGGCCGAGGGCCTTGGCAATGGCCGCAACCTGCTGCTCCGGCTGGGTGAACTGTTCGCGTTTATGAGCTGCCATCGTGTTTGTAATCGTTTATCGTCGATTGACGATTACAAAGGTATTGGCTTCAGTCATAAAAACAAGCTTTCATAGTTCGTATTAGAATTGTATAATTCATAAAAACAGTTTTTCCAGAAGGTTGGAGTCAACAAGTACAAATTGGTGAAAAGGGTAATGTTGAAAATAATGCGATAGGGGAGTATATTGCGTCATAAATAACACTTAACCAGTTTTTACGCCTATTGGCAGTGCTATTACCATATTTCGTCTGCCTATTTGGCTATTCTATCGAAAAGACAATTAACTTAGAGCTGTACCCGAGCAGCATTCGTACTTCTGCCACGTAACTACCCAACCTACCACGTTCTTTTTTCACTCAATCTTCTACGCCTGTGTCCCAATCAGTACGCTTTCAAGCACTGCTAGCTTTCATGGTATTAAGTGGGTCGCTAGCCAAGGGCCAGACCTTGGCTAAAGTGGAGCCCGTGCTGCTGCCTACTACGGTCGTGCCCCTGACCTCCAAGCCCGCGGTGGTCGCGGTGCCGGCGGTGTACCCCGACTCGGTCTACATCAATCCCGAAGTGCGGCCCCAGTTCACGGGCGGCGACAAAGCCTTCGCGGCCTACCTCAGCAAGTCCATCCGCTACCCCAAGCAGGCGCTCGAACGCCGCGTTTCGGGCCGGGTGTACGTCAACTTTGTTCTCAACGCCGAAGGCCGGGTGCAAGACGCACACGTGGTCAGCGGCCCCGGCAACGGCCTCAACGACGAAGCCCTGCGCCTGGTGTGGCTCATGCCGCCCTGGCAGCCCGCCCGCGTGAACGGCCAGCCGGTGCGGGTAGCCTGCACGGTGCCCATCACGTTCAATTCGGAGCGGTAGCAACGGTGAGATGGTGAGTTGGATGTTTTGCTTGCGCAACCTGCGCCGACGAAACATTCAACTCACCACCTCTGCATTTCACCATCTCACTGGTACTGGCCGGTACCGGGCGCGCCGAGGCCAAAATCGGTGAAGGTGACGGTTTCGCGGGCGGTTTCGAACAGGCGCACGCCGTTGGGCGTGGTCAGGCCACGCGGGTAGAAGCCGAAGAGCAGCTGGAACGTGCGCAGCGCCGTGTATTCGTTGCGGAAGCGCAGGCCCAGGCCAAAGCCCGTGTAGGGCGAGCCGTCGAAGGGCGTGCCGCCGCGGGGCTGGGTGCTCACCCACGCGGCGTCGGCGAAGACCACGCCAGCCAGCCGGAAGCCCAGCAGCGAGAGCGGCGTGAACACGGTGGTTTCGTAATTGACCACGAAGCGGCTGGTGGCCTGAATGGGCTGGCCCGGCGAAAACCCCCGCAACCCCCGCTCGTTGGTGATGCCCTGCAGGAACTCGCCCGGCCGCCGGTTGAGCCCGATGGTGCCGCGGCTGCTCAGGAAGTGCCGGTACTGCCAGTTGCCCAGGTGGTAGAGCCGGGTAAAAGAAGTGAACTCGGTGGAAAGCAGGCCCTGCTCCCAGGTGCGGGCCTTGTTCATGAGCTGGTAAGAGCCCAGGTCGACGGCCCCGTACAGGTAGCCGCTGCGGGTGCTGAAGCCCGCCGCCGCCACGCGAATGTCCAGGTAGCGCCGGGGCACCACGCCATTTACGTCGTAGCCCGCCGTGAAGCTGAGCAGCGTGCCCACAGGCACGTCCTCGGTCCGGCCAAAGCCGAACAGGTACCGGTCCTTATAATAGCGCCGCACCGAATAGCCCACGGTGCCCAGCAGCGAGGTGCTGTTGCGATAGTCGAGCGGGGGGATGCCCAAATCGGGGTCGGGTTTGGGAATGGTGCTGAACATGGTGTTGTAGAGCCGGGCCGCCACAATGATGCGGCTGGGGTTCTCGTACCCCAAATCGTAGGAACGCAGCTTCAGCGCCCGGCCCACCCAGGCGTCTTGCGACGTGTACCGCAACGGGTAGAACACGTAAGGCTGCCCCGGTGCAGGGGTTTGCAAGGCTATGTTTTGGCTGAAGCTGTTGAAGGCGAGCGCGCCGGCGTAGCGGGCGCTGGGCGAATAAAAATCCCGCTGGAGGGCCACCCCTCCCGAACGATAGTTGTACTCGTTGCGGTAGCGGGCCCGGGCGTACACAAAGTGGCGGAACGGCGCCGTGTAGCTGCCCTCGTAGGCCCACTGCTGGGGCACTTCGTTGCCGTTGTTGGCCAGGCCGCGGCCGTAGCGGTAGGCGTTTTTCAGCTGGTGGCCCTGGCCCAGAAAATTCTCGTCGCCCAGGGTGATGCGGCCGGCCGTGGCCGACCCCAGCTCAAAGCCCGCCGTGATGCTGAACACGTCGGTGGTGAGCACCTCAATGTCGACGCTGTCACGGGTGGTGGTGTTCTCGTTCACTAGCACGCGGGCGTCGAGGAGTTCGGGCGTTTGGCGCAGCAGGCGTTCCGACTCGGCCAGCGCCTGGGGCTCGAGGGGCTGCCCGGGGCGAAACAGCAGCACCTGCCGCACCCGCGAGCGCGCGGTTTTGATGTGCAGCGTGTTGCCCGACTTCTCCCAGAATGAGCGCGGCCGGCGGGTCGAGTCGGTGAGGCTGAAGCCAAACGAGTCCAGCGTGCGGATATTAATGCGCCGCACGATTTTGAAGTTGTGGCGGTCGAACTGCCGGTCCAGCAGCACGGCGTCGAGGCCGGTTTGCTCTTCCTGGCGGCGGGTGAAATTCAGCAGGGCCGACAGGGCTTTGCCGGCAATGGTTTTGCGGCGCGAGAAGGCTTTGAGGCGGTTCAGCACGCGCTGCTCGTCGAAGCGCCGCCGCAGGGAGTCGGCGCGGTGGGGCAGGATTTCTTCGCTGGCCTTGAGCGAGTCCGGCGGGATGGCCGAGCGCGGGTCAAACGTCTGCGCGCGGGCCGG
This sequence comes from Hymenobacter sp., assembly GCF_036388155.1. Lineage (NCBI taxonomy): Bacteria > Pseudomonadati > Bacteroidota > Cytophagia > Cytophagales > Hymenobacteraceae > Hymenobacter > Hymenobacter sp. Next base: position 9,083 of record NZ_DASVSI010000105.1, read on the forward strand.
CTGGGCCAGCCAGCCCAGCCACGCAAAGACGAGCACGAATAAACCTCTAAACCTCATACAAAGGAGCGCAACGCTGCAAATTACGAAAACGGGGCGGGCTCAGCTTCACCGAGCGGCATTATACTAAAAACCGTGGCTGAGAGCCAGCGACGCTTTTTTATTAAAAAGAAACTTATTCCAAAAAAATTAGCTTAATAGCTTGTGCCTTTATGGCCGCTGTTTATTACTTTTAAGCCCGAAAGCCAGCCCTTCCTCATGAACGAGCGCATTCAAGAGAAACTAAGCATATTAGCTGATGCCGCGAAGTACGATGCTTCGTGCAGCAGCAGCGGCGGCAAGCGCAAAAACGAGAACAAAGGCCTTGGCAACGCCGAGGGCATGGGCATTTGCCACAGCTACACCGAGGACGGCCGCTGCGTGAGTTTGCTCAAGATTCTGCTCACCAACCACTGCATTTTTGACTGCGCCTACTGCGTGTCGCGCCGCTCGAACGACGTGAAGCGCGCCGCCTTTACCGTGGACGAAGTGGTGGACCTGACCATCAACTTCTACCGTCGCAATTACATCGAAGGGCTGTTCCTAAGTTCCGGCATTTTCTCCAGCCCCGACTATACCATGGAGCGCCTGGTGCGCATCGTGAAAAAGCTGCGCACCGAGCACAAGTTCAACGGTTATATCCACGTCAAAACCATTCCGGGCGCTTCGGAAGAACTCATTCAGGAAGCCGGCCTCTACGCCGACCGCCTCAGCGTGAATATTGAGCTGCCCTCGGAGCTCGCCCTGACCACACTGGCCCCCGAGAAGAACTACCAGGAGATTCTGACCCCGATGAGTCAAATTCGCGACGGCATCATTCAGAATAAAGAAGAAAAGGCGCTGTTCAAGAAAGTGCCCGCTTTCGCCACGGCTGGCCAGACCACCCAGCTCATTGTGGGCGCCAGTGCCGAGACGGACCTCCAAATCATCAAGCTCACCGATTCGCTCTATCAGGGCTACGGGCTGAAGCGCGTGTACTATTCCGGCTACATCCCCGTGACCGACGACGCCCGCCTCCCGCAGGTGACGCAGCCGCCCGTCATCCGGGAGCACCGCCTGTACCAGACCGACTGGCTGATGCGCTTCTACGGCTTCCAGGCCGACGAAATCCTCGACCCCGCGCACCCGCACCTCGACTTGGAGATTGACCCCAAGCTGGCCTGGGCGCTGCGCAACCGCCACGTCTTCCCGGTGGACGTGAACACGGCCGACTACGAAATGATACTGCGCATTCCCGGCGTGGGCGCCCGCTCGGCCCGCAAAATCGTGGCCGCTCGCCGCTTTTCCACCCTGAACATGGAAACCCTGCGCCAACTGGGCGTGGTGCTCAAGCGCGCCAAATACTTCCTCACCTGCCAGGGCGAACACCAGCCCATCATCGGCGAGCTGAGCGAGCAGCAAGTGCGCCGCCAGATTCTGTTCGGCTCTGGCTCGGTGCGTTCGGCCCTCGTCACGCAGCAACTTGACCTTTTTGCCCAAGCTTCTTAAAGCTATGAACTACGATTCCCTCTTTCCAAATCTTCCTGCGGGGCGCTCGCAAAGCAGCCTGGGCGGGGTTCAACACGACATCTTTTTTTCTGTCATGAAAGTCATTCACCGCCAAAACCAGCCCATCCGTAGCACCGAGCCCTCTGACAAAGTCGCGCGCCTCTCGTGCGTCTGCCGCATCAGCGAGCTCATGCCCTTGGTGCGCCAAATGCACGACGACGCCCGTGCCCGCGCCATGGCCCGCATGAGCGAAGACACGCAGCAAGCGGCGTAAAGGGCCGAGAAAAGCAGGCTCTAAGGTCAACTGTGGCCGCTTTCTGCCCTCAACTTTTCCCCGCCGTCTCTCGTCAGAGAGGGTATGTCGTACCCTCTCGAACAGCGGCTGGTGCCCACCAATGGCTTGCGCCTGCATGTAGCGCAGAGCGGCCCGGAATCGGGGCCGTTGGTGGTGCTGCTTCACGGCTTCCCGGAGGGCTGGTACTCGTGGCGCTACCAAATTGGCGCGCTGGCCTCGGCTGGTTACCGGGTGTGGGCGCCCGACCAGCGCGGCTACAACCTAAGCGACAAACCCCGCCGCGTGCGCGACTACACCATTGACGCGCTGGCGGCCGACGTGCTGGGCCTGCTCGACGCGGCCGGCGCGAAAACCGCGGTGGTGGTAGGCCACGATTGGGGCGCGGCCGTGGCGTGGCATTTGGCGGCAAATTATCCGGAGCGCATCCGCCGGGCCGCGGTGCTGAATGTGCCGCACCCGCAGGTGCTGGCCCAGGCCTTGCGCCACAACCCCCGTCAACTAGCCAAAAGCTGGTACATGCTGTTCTTTCAGCTGCCGTGGCTGCCCGAGGGCCTGGCCCGGTTGCGCGGGTGGTGGGCCGCCCGGCAAGCCATGCTGCGCACGAGTGCGAAAGGCGTGTTCAGCCCCGAGGATTTGGATGATTATAGCATTGGGTGGGCCCAGCCCCGGGCCATGCGCAGCATGATAAACTGGTACCGGGCCGCGGCGCGCTACGCCTCGCGGCTGGGCAAAACCGGCCGCGTGCGCGTCCCCCTGCATATTATTTGGGGCGAAAATGATGCGTTTCTGGAGCCGGAGCTGGCCCGCGCCAGCTTGCAGTATTGCGAGGCCGGCCGCCTGACTTATTTGCCCGCCAGCCACTGGGTGCAGCACGAGATGCCCGAGGAGGTGAACGAGCTGCTGCTTGGGTTTATGAGGTAGGTGCTTAACGGTAAAACAATAACGAGCGTTAAGCTCGTCTGGCGTCCGCTTGTTGAGGCCTCTCGCCCGCTTCGTCTGTCATGTTGAGCGGAGCGAAACATCTTATCAAGCCAGAACAACTCGTTCATGGGTGAGAAGATGCTTCGCTTTGCTCAGCATGACAGGAGGCGCGAGCGAGATGCTTCGCTGCGCTCTGCATAACCGTCTTTTCGGTTAGTATTTCAGCACCTTCTAATCCCATTATCCATTCATGCGCAAGCCTCTTCCCGTCCGTCGCGTTGCTGCCGTTGCCAGCGGGGCTGCTGCCAGCCGGCGCCCTGCCCCGGCACTCACCGCCACGCCGCTCGACTACACCTACGACGGCACGTTTGAGGGCCTGCTGACCGTGTTGTTCACCATTTACGACTGGAAGGCCGCGCCCAACAGCATTCAGCCCGAAGCTACGGCCCAAACCGGCCTATTTGCCCAGCCCGCCCACCGCGAAACCGACGAGGCACTCGCGGCCCGCGTCTGGGACGGCCTGCTGCGCACCATGGACCAGGAGGCCCGCACGCGCCTCTACCACGTGTTTCTGAGCGAGGACGTGGAGCGGGAACTGCTCATTTTTCGCTACGTGGACCTGGCCCTGCGCTCGCCTCAGGACGTGGCCGACAACTACGCCAACGCCGACGTGCGCCGCGTGCAGCGCTTGGCCCAGCAGATGTTCCGCGAAAAGCACCGGATGGAAGCCTTCGTGCGTTTCGAGAAAACCACCGACGAGTTGTTTCACGCCACCATCGAGCCCGACATGGACGTGCTGCCGCTCATTGCTGCACACTTCACCAAGCGCTACGCCGACCAGCGCTGGCTGATTTATGACCGGCGGCGCCACTACGGCCTGTATTACGACCTCAGCCGCACCGACGTGGTGCAGTTTGAGCAGAGCGGCCCGGCCAGCACAGCGGGCGTTTCGGCCACAGTGCTCGACGAGCGGGAGCCGTTGTTCAAGGTGCTGTGGCAGGCGTATTTCGACCACGTCAACATCCCGGAACGCAAGAACCTGAAGCTGCACCGCCGGCACATGCCCCTGCGCTACTGGAAGTACCTGAGCGAAAAACAGCCCCGCGAAATGCGGTTCGAGCCCATCCAAAACAAGCAGCCGCTGGCCGGCAAGGAGGTAGTAGCCGGGCAAAAGCGACTGCCGGAATAAGCAGCCGTGCGTCGGCGACGTCAGCACAAGTACCCAGAAATTTCATTTCGGCTGGCATGGAACGACGAATGTTTTGGTGGGCAGAAATGAAATTTTGAGGTACTCGTTCTGGCGGAGTAAAACGGGTTTGAAAGCGTTTTCTCACGTGCTACGCCCTAACTTGCCGCCCAAATCAAGGCTACAAAACAAGCAGCGTTTATGGGCAAGGCGATAATTTTTGGGGCCTCCGGGCAGTTGGGGCAGTGTTTGGCGCAGGTGGCCCGCGAGCGCAATACACCGGGCCTGCTGTTCTTGCCCGAGGCCGAAGCCAACATCCTGAACGTGCCCGGCCTCAGGGCCTTGTTCGAGTTGCACCGCCCGGCTTACTGCATCAACTGCGCGGCGTACACGGCCGTCGACAAAGCCGAAGACGAACTGGAACTGGCCCGCAAAATCAACCGCGACGGCGTGGAAAACCTGGCCCGGCTCTGCGGCGAGTTTGGCACCACGCTTATTCAGGTTTCCACCGATTTTGTGTTTGCCGGCGACGGCAATACGCCCCTGCTTGAAACCGACGACACCACGCCCATCAGCGCGTACGGCCTCACCAAGCTGGAAGGAGAGCAGGTAATTGCCCCGCATACCGAGCGGTATTTCACGCTGCGCACCAGCTGGCTCTACTCCGAGTTTGCCAACAACTTCGTGAAAACCATGTTGCGCCTGGGCCGCGAGCGCGACGAGCTGCGCGTCATCTGGGACCAAACCGGCACGCCGACCTACGCCATCGACCTGGCCGGCTGCATCCTCACCATCATCGAAACCGGCAATCAGCATTACGGCCTTTACCACTACAGCAACGAGGGCCTGACGTCGTGGTACGACTTCACGGTGGCCATTTTCGAGCTGAGCGGCATCAGCACCGAAGTCACCCCCATTCGCACCGCCGAATACCCCACCAAGGCCACGCGCCCGCCCTATTCGGTACTGGACAAAACCAAAGCCAAAACCCAGCTGGGCGTGGCCATTCCGCACTGGCGCGCCAGCTTGGCCGAATGCATGGCCCGGCTGGCGCAGGCGTAGCGGCGGCTTGTAGGAGGCAGCAGCGCTCGGTTAAGCGGATTGCCGGGCTTCCAGCTGCGCCACCACTTGGTCGATGGTGAGCTGGCCGACCACAAATTGGTCGAGGAGCATGCGCTCGTAATCGTTGGGGGCGATGGGTGTGTTTTCGGTAATGCGAAGCGCGGCCTTTAGCACACGCTGGCGGCCCTGCTCGGACGCCAGGACGGAATCGACTTGGCTAAGGCCATTGGAAAAAACCTGTTCCATAACTGATGAGCTACAAACAACCGCCGGTCTACGACCCGGGTGTTTAGTGAGTGTCTGCAAAAATAACGGGCCAAAACTGCATTTAGAGCGTAATTAACACGGTTTTTAAGGGGGGGGGAAATACGTGTTTTACAAATAAATACGTACTCTTGTTTTAAGCACAACCGTTGGGTAGACCCGTGAAAGCCAGCCAAAAACCCTGCTCACACTGTGCGCCAATCTGGCTAGCGCCGCCCGTAGTAGCGGCTAATGAGATAAGCAATTGCGGTGAAGGCTGCCCCCAAGGCGCACACGGCCGGCCAGCCGCCGTGCGTCCAGGCCAGGCCGCCGGCCACTGAGCCCACCGAACCGCCCGTGAAATAGCCAGTCATGTACACCGTGTTGAGGCGGCTGCGGGCTTCGGGCACCAGCGAAAAGATGAGCGACTGGTTGGAAATGTGCGTGGCTTGCACGCCCACATCCAGCAGAATGACGCCCATCACCAGCCCAGCCACCCACGCGCCGCCAAAGCCCAGAATGGCGTAGGCCACCAGCGCCAGCGCAATGCCCAGCCCAATGGTGTAGTTCGACCCGCGGGTGTCGGCGGTTTTGCCGGCCAGCGGCGCGGCCAAGGCCCCAAAAGCGCCAATCAACCCGAAGAAGCCGGCCACGTCGGAGCCGTAGCCAAAAGCCGGGCCTTCGAGGTAAAACGCCAGCGTGGTCCAGAACACGCTGAAGGCCGCAAACAGGCTGGCGCCCACCAGCGCCGCCCGCCGCAGCGCCGGCTGCTCGCGCACCAGCGTGCCCAGCGACTTCATCAGCGAAGCGTAGGAACCCGTGAATGTGGGTTGGTCGGTGGGCAGTTTCCAGGCCAGCAGGGCCACCAGCAACACCATCAGCCCGGCCCCGATTTCGAACATGGCCCGCCAGCCCAGGTGGGCCCCCACGTAGCCGCTTATGGTGCGCGAAAGCAAAATGCCGATGAGCAAGCCGCTCATCACGCGGCCCACCACGCGGCCCCGCTCGGCCTCGGGGGCGAGGTGCGCGGCCATGGGCACGAGCAGCTGCGGCACCGCCGACAAAATGCCGATTAGCACGCTGGCCGCCGCCAGCATCCCAAACGAGGGCGCAAACGCCGCCAGTGCCATGGCCCCGGCCGCGCCCAGTAGCATGAGCAGCATCAGGCGCTTGCGCTCCAGCATGTCGCCCAGCGGCACCACCAGCAGCATGCCCAAGGTGTAGCCCACCTGGGTGGCCGTAGCTATAAGGCTGGCGCTGCTGTCCTTGAGGTTGAACGTGCGGCCAATGTCGGCCAGCAGCGGCTGGTTGTAGTAAATGTTGGCCACCACCAGCCCGCAGGTCACGGCCATCAGCCACACCAAGGCATTGTCGAGGTGGTGCGGAACGGGCGAGGTGGGGGAGGCAGTAGGCGGAGAGCTAGGGGTAGATAAAGGGGAATTATCGGCAACAGATGTTTTCATGTAAGCTAGCGGACGAGAAGCGGGATGGCGCAAGGCAGGATGCAGCGGGGTCTAACAGCGAATTGCGCCCGATGGTTGCGCCTCGGCCATAACCCGGCCGGTACGGCTGCGTTCAATTGGCCATGAGCCGAGGATTTACCAAAGAGGACGACGCGCAAACGCCGCCCATCATTCCGCCCCGCGCGGCCTTGCCGCCCGGCACGCCCAACTACGTCACGCCCCAGGGCCTGGAGCAGCTGCGCGCCGAGCTGGCCATCCTGGAGTCCGAGCGCGCCCAAGCCGAGGCCAACCACGACAACGCCACCGACCGCACCCACCGGCTTTCCTTCTACAACGGCCGCATCGCACTGCTCACCGAGCGCATCGGCAGCGCCAAAGTGGTGGACCCCGCCGGCCAGCCACCGAAGGAAGTACGCTTCGGGGCCACCGTTACGCTGCGCACGGTGAGCGGCGGCAAGGTGGGTTTTAAACGAAAATTTACCATTGTAGGAGTGGACGAGGCGGGCATTGCCGCCGGCAAAGTGGCCTTTGTAGCCCCCATTGCGCGGGCCGTGCAGGGCCAAAAGCTCAAGAAGCAGTTGACTTTAAAGCTGGGGCCCCAAGAAGAAGTGGTGGAAGTCACGGCCATCGAGTACGGAGGCGCGGTGTAATTTTGACCGCCGCGCTGCCACACGTGCGCTGCTCTTTCATGCTATGATTATCTACAAATCGACCGATTGGTGGGAGGCCTTGCGCCACTTGGGTTCTTCGGCCATCATTCGCCTGTTGCTGAACCGCGTGTTGCTGGTGGGCCTTTATGCCACCGTCATTACGGCGGGGGCCGTGTATTTTCACTGGATTAATTTCATCGTCGACAAGGAGTTCTTTTCCTTCTTGGGCATCCTGCTCAGCTTGCTGCTGGTGTTCCGGACCAACACGGCCTACGACCGGTTTTACGAAGGCCGCCGCCTCTGGGGACAGCTCGTGAACAACTGCCGCAACCTGGCCATTCTGCTCCACGCCCGCCTGCCCGCCGACGACTACGACACCCGTACCTACCTGGCCGAAGTGCTGTCCAACTTTCCCATTGCCCTCGACGGGCACCTGCGCGACGGCGTAAAATTCCACAAGCTGGCCGAAGCGGAACCCGGCTACGTGGAAGCGCTTAGCCGCGTGAGGCACGTGCCGTCGCGCATTGCCTCCCAGCTCCAGGAGCTTTTTGAGCGGCTGCTGCGCGAGGACGTGCTGCTGCCCACGCACCTGCTCACCCTGCAGCGGCACCACGAAGCGCTGCTCGACGTGGCGGGTGCTTGCGAACGCATCAAGGCCACCCCCATTCCGTTTTCCTACAGCTATTTCATCAAGGGCTTCATCACGGTGTTCATCCTCACCATGCCCTTCAACCTGCTCGATACCTACGAGTACCTCACCATCCCGATTACCATGTTCGGGGCCTACGCGCTGCTGGGCGTGGAGATGATTGGCGACGAAATCGAAGACCCTTTCGGCAAAGACAGCAACGACCTGCCGCTCACCCAAATTTCTAACCGCATTCGGGCCAACGTGCACGAAATCCTGGGCGTCGACCTGCATGAGGAATACAAGTCCCTGGCCGATACGCCGTACAGCGTGGTGTTTTAGCCTGTAGCGTGGACTCTGATTGTCATTGCGAGCGCAGCGAAGCAATCTGTCCTGTTTTCAGCGACCAACGCTAAGACGTGAAAAGCCCTCCCGGGTACGACTCCGGCACTGCACAGTGCCGAGGGTGGTACCCGGGAGGGCTTTCTGGTTTACGGAAACGTCTGGTACTGACAGGACGGATTGCTGCGTCGTGCCTCCTCGCAATGACAAACCACTACGCCATTGTCAAGCTCTTCTTATATGCGCCCGGCGTCACTCCCTCGTACTTCTTAAACAGTGCCTGGAAATACGACAGATTATTAAACCCCGCCCGAATGCACACTTCCGTTACGCTGGCCAGCGGGTGGCGCAACAGCCGCTTCGCCTCGCTCAGCCGCTCGCGGATGATGAACTCGACCGGCGTGAGGCCAAACTCGCGCTTGAAAAGCCGGAAGAACGTGGCTTTGCTCATGCAGGCCACCGCGCTGAGCTTGTCGATGCTCAGGTTCTCGGCCAGGTGCTGCTTGATGTAGTCCACCACGGCGGCGAAGCGGTGGGTGGTGAGGTAGCGGGCGTAGTCGTGGAAAATGAGTTGGCGGGCCTGCGTCTGCATCAGGCGCACCAGTAGCTCCTGCAGGGTGAAGCTGGCCAGCACGTCCTTGTTCGCGTCGGTGGTGCGCGACACGGCCACCAGGCGGCCCAGCGTGTCGGTCAGCTCCGGGGTGTTGGTGAGGTGGGCGTACTCGGGTTGCTGAATGGCCCAGGGCTGGTACACTTCGGCCTTGGGGTAGCGCTCGTTCAGCAGGTCCACGGTGTGGCGAATGGTGTCGGGCGCAATGGCCACGGCCAGGCACTGGGTGGGCTGGCACAGGCAGGCGTCGGGAAAGTCGATTTCCATCAGCTCGTCCTTGTCCACCACCACCGACTCGCCCGGTAGGTAGTCGAAGGCGGCGCGGCCGGGCAGGTGCATCACTTTTTTGCCCCGCAGCATGGTGGTCAGGGCTAGGCCGTCGAGCCGCAACGCTACCCGGTAGGCGGCGTGGTGGGTTTCGAATACGTTCAGCTCAAAGCCATCGAGGGCGTACACCGTGCGGTTTTCGACCAGCGAATGCAGGCGTTCGACAGCGAGCGGAGCAACGGCAGCAGGCAAATGGACGCGTGAAGACATGGTGGGAATTGCTGGGTGAGGGAGTACACACTACCAACCTCGTCGATAGGGGGGAGTGTTTAGCAAGTTGCGACAATTTTCGCACTCTTTGAGACAATACCACAACCGGCTGGCCGGGGAAAAAGAGACCTTTACGGTCTCTCCGATTTATCTCATTCCCATTTCTCTAAAAGCCATGGCTGAAACCTTAGAAGAAACCACCACCGTGGTGGCCCGCCCCCAATTCAAAGACCATTACGACAATTTCATCGGCGGCAAATGGGTGGCCCCGGTGAAAGGCCAGTACTTCGACAACCCCTCGCCCATCGACGGCAAGGCCTTCACCAAAGTGGCCCGCAGCACCAAGGAGGACATCGAATTGGCGCTTGATGCCGCCCACGAGGCCTTCAAAACCTGGGGCAAAACCTCGGCCACTGAGCGCAGCAACATCCTGAATAAAATTGCCAATCGCATCGAGGAAAACCTCGCCCACCTCGCCGCCGTGGAATGCGTCGAGAACGGCAAGGCCATCCGCGAAACGACCTACGCCGACATGCCGCTGGTCATCGACCACTTCCGCTACTTCGCCAGCGTGATTCGGGCCGAGGAAGGCAACGTGACCGAGCTAAACAGCACGACGGTTTCGATGAACATTCAGGAGCCGCTGGGCGTGATTGGCCAGATTATTCCCTGGAATTTCCCGCTGCTGATGGCCACTTGGAAGCTCGCTCCCGCCATCGCCGCCGGCTGTACCGTGGTGATGAAGCCCGCCGAGCAGACCCCCGCCAGCATCATGGTGCTGATGGAGCTGATTCAGGACCTGGTGCCCCCCGGAGTCATCAACGTGGTGAACGGCTTCGGCCTGGAAGCCGGCAAGCCGTTAGCCTCGTCGCCACGCATTCAGAAGGCCAGCTTCACGGGCGAGACGACCACCGGCCGCCTCATCATGCAGTACGCCTCGGAAAACCTCATTCCGGTGACCATGGAGCTGGGCGGCAAGTCGCCGAACGTCTTCTTCAAATCGGTGATGGACGCCGACGACGACTTCCTCGACAAGGCCATTGAGGGCGCCGTGATGTTTGCCCTGAACCAAGGCGAAATCTGCACCTGCCCCTCGCGCATGCTGATTCAGGAAGACATCTATGACGAGTTCATTGCCCGCGTCATCGAGCGCGTGAAGGCCATCAAGCTGGGCAACCCGCTCGACATGGACACCATGATGGGCGCCCAGGCCTCGAACGACCAGTTCGAGAAAATCATGAGCTACATGGAAATAGGCAAGGCCGAAGGCGCCGAGGTACTCATCGGCGGCGATGCCTACTCGCAAACCGACGGCGCGCTGGCCGAGGGCTACTACATCCAGCCCACTATGTTCCGGGGCCACAACAAGATGCGCATCTTCCAGGAGGAAATCTTCGGCCCGGTGGTGTCCGTAACCACCTTCAAAACCGTGGAAGAAGCCATCGAAATTGCCAACGACACGCTCTACGGCCTCGGCGCCGGCGTGTGGACGCGTGATGCCCACGAGCTGTACGAGGTGCCCCGCGCCATTCAGGCCGGTCGCGTGTGGGTGAACTGCTACCACGACTACCCCGCCGGCGCGCCCTTCGGTGGCTACAAAGCCTCTGGTTTTGGCCGCGAGAACCACAAGATGATGCTCTCACACTACCGCCAGAACAAGAACATGCTCATCAGCTACAGCCAGCAGAAGCTGGGCTTCTTTTAGCAATGGGTGAATGAGCGAATGGCTGAATGGGTGAATGAACTAGACATCATTCACCCATTCAGCCATTCGCTCATTCACCCATTGTCCCTATGCGTGCTTCGGGCTTTTTCCAATACCGACACAATTTCCAAGTATTCCTGTTGTAGGTCGGTCAACCGGCTTTGAGCTACAATTTCAGCTTCACCCAGAAGCTCAAGCCAGAATTGACTTTCGTCGGCTTCTTCGACGCAAACACACAGTTTGGCGTATTGCTCCTTGCCTGACCGCGCCCGGCATACGGCTCGGTAGTTGGCTGCCACGGAAGTAGCTGAGCGCAATAACTGTTTACCTATCACTTGTGCCTCTCCGGTCTTGGGCAAGCTTTGATAGAGTCTGATAATCCGCACCGCTGCCGATTTGGTCCTTTGCCTAAATGCATTGATGAAATCAACTTTAGATGGTACGCCGTTCATGTTTTTGTTCTTGGAAATGGATGAGCGAACATAGCCAACATTCACCCATTCAGCCATTCGCCCATTCACCCATTGTCAAAATGCCCACCCCAAGAGTCCTCGTAACCCAAGCCGCCGAAGCCACCATCGACCTGCTCCGCGACGAGCACGGCCCGCTCATGTTCCACCAAAGCGGCGGCTGTTGCGACGGCTCCTCACCTATGTGCTTCCAGAAAGGCGAGTTCCGAGTGGGCGGCAACGACACGTGGCTGGGCTGCATTCACGGTTGCGACTTCTTCATGAGCGCCAGCCAGTTCGAGTATTGGAAACACACCCAACTCACGGTGGACGTAGTGAAAGGGCGCGGCGCCAGCTTCTCGCTGGAAATCCCGCTGGGCGTGCGGTTTCTCATCCGCTCGCGGCTGTTTACCGAAGAGGAGGAAAAGGACATGGAGCCCGTGTACGCCGGGGACGAGTACCCGGAATCAAACGCTGTGGCTTCTTGATTGGCGCTAGACGGTGCGGAATTTCAACTTAGCCACGCACGCAAGGCCCAATACAAAAAGGTAAAGCAAGGCTTTTGCTAGGACGGCGAGGTAGGGTGCAACCGCAACCATATTCCATGCCGTTTGGGCAACGAAAACGATAGCAGGAATTACAGAGAACAGCATGAATACGGCTTCGATGGCGGCTATTGCTATCGAGTAGCGGAGGAGTGCCCGTCGCTGGCGGCTTGCCAACATAACCAGCACCAAAAGCTCTGCCAGAAACGGCACCAAGGCGTACATCCAGAACGGACCAGCCAGCCGGTTGGCGATGGCATATTCTGCAAACTCGCTCTGCGAATACCAAGCGGCTAGCACGGTATACAGCATGCCTGCAAAGAAGAATACCGACCCAATAAGCCTCAGCAGATTATTCGTATTTAGTAAGACTGGTAGGTAAATGGGCGATGATTCTAAGGCTGGTCGGAAAACCACGAGTGCGAGGGTAGCAGCAACGAAGCCGTAGCGAATGCACTCTACCACGAAGGATAAAAGAACTTCTACTTTTCCGCCCACCCTAGTTCGACTCCAGAAAGTGGTAGAGGAACGTAATCACGCCCGTGTACGCCGGTTTTTTTTGCCCTTCGATTTCCAGCGTCACGCCCACGCGGGTTTTGGCAATGCCGCGCAGATTGGCCACCGATAGGAGGGAAGCCCGCAGCCGCACCTGGCTGTTCACGGTCACGGCCTGGTTGAAGCGCAGACTCTCGATTTCGTAGTTCACTTGCATTTTCAGGTTCTCAATGGCCACAATCTGCTGCCACAAATGGGGTAGGAGCGCCACCGTGAGGTAGCCGTGCGCAATAGTGGCCTGAAACGGCGACTCGGTCCGGGCCCGCTCGGCGTCCACGTGTATCCACTGGTGGTCGATGGTGGCGGCCGCAAACTGATTGATTTGCTCCTGCGTGATGGTGTGGTGCTCGGAAGTGCCCATTTCCTGGCCTGCGCAGGCTTCTAGTTCGGCGAGGCTGCGAATCGTTAGTTTGGACATAAAAAGTGGCGTACGGTTGCGGTTGAAGGGCCGCAAACATACGCCAGTAATGAAAAGTCTGTCATGCAGAGCGCAGCGAAGCATCTTGCCTGCTTCGTTGATTTAGTAACCCAAGCGAAATGCTTCGCTGCGCGCTGCAGGACGGTGACGCTTCGTCCTTAACTGTTGCTGCGGCCGAATACGCGGCGGAGCAACTCGGTGGTGCGGGCTACGGGGTTTTCGCGGATGTTGGCCTCCTCCTGGGCAATGAGGGTGAACAGGCCGTCTACGGCTTTGCCGGTGGCGTATTGGGTGAGGTCGGCCTCGACCGGCTTCACCAGGGGCAGCTGGTTGTAGCTGGTGGCCAGCTGCGAGTAGTAGCGGGTGGCGCCCACTTTGTCCAGGCTCTGCTGCATGATGGGAGCAAACGCCGACGTGAGCTGGGTGCTGGTGGTGCGCTTGAGGAACTGCGTGGCGGCGTCTTTCTGGCCGGTTAGGATGTTCCAGACGTCCGAAAAGGTGAGGCTTTTGATGGCACTGATGAAAATGGGCTTGGCGCTGCGGGCCGCGTCCTCGGCCCCACGGTTCAGGCTCAGCTCGAACTTATCGACCTGGCTGCCCAGGCCGATGCTGCGTAGCGTGGTGGCCACGCGCTGCGCGTCAGGCGGGAAAGGGATGCGAATGAGGCGGTTGAGGTAGAAGCCGTCGGTTTGCGAGGCCTGGTCGGCGCCCTTGCCGATGCCTTGCAGCAGGGCTTCTTTCAGGCCGTTGGCGGCGTCGGCATTGGAAAGGCCACCAACGCTTTTGCTGCCGGTGTTAGACGTGTTGGTAGGCGTTTTGAGGATGTTCGGGAGCTTGATGCCTTTGAGGTCGGGCAAACGAAACTGAGCCGACGCGTCGAAGGCGCTTAGTGACAACAAGAGCAGGGCGGCAGAAGCGAATTTTTTCATGGGGCAGGAGGCGGGCGTGAGGGCCGACTTGCTGCCCATTGCAAGGGGCGTGCCGAACGCCGAACATGCACGCCGAGGCATCAGAGAACTGTAGAGACGCATACCTGCGTCTCGTAGCCCGCGCCGTTCGTGCGACGTTCAACGCCTAGACTAGCCCGCCCCGTTCAGACGCTTTCGTTCAACGGCGAGACGCAAGTATGCGTCTCTACGGTTCAACAGAAGCGGTATTAGCGGCGGCAGCGGACTTATCGGTTTGGTCGGTTTCGGCGTTGCGTTCCTGCTCCTGGGCCCAGGCGCGGTGGCTTTCGTGGGGCATCACGATGGGCACTTGCAGGCACACGCTGTGGGTGGGCAGCACCTGGCACCAGTCGGCAATGAGCTGCTTGTAGGCCGTGCCCACCGGCCGAATGTTGCGGTCCAGGTCGTAGAGGCCCAGCGGGTTCACGATGCCGCGGTTTTCGCGCAGGGCGCTGTCCCAGTCCACCTGGTCGGTGAGGGAGTACCACGTGAAGCCGATGACGGGCACGCCGTCGTTGCGCACGCGCAGCACGTTGGCCCATTCTTTCCAGAGCCAGTTCACGGCTTCGTCGCCGCAGGGGCCTTGCCACAGATTGGTTTCGGTGTGCATCACGGGCAGGCGGTAGCGGTTGTGGTACTGGCTGGTGATGACGTGGTAGCCGAAAACCTCGCCCGCCGCGCGGGTGCTGCCGTCAGCGGCCACGCGGTGCTCGTTGGTTTTGTAGTAGTCGTTGCCCATAATGCAGTGGTGCTTCAGGTTGTTGTGCAGGAAGAAGTGGTACTCCTCACGCGTCATGCCGTTGTCCATCAGGTACTCGTACATCTCGGAGTCGACGCGCCGACCGTAGTTCAGGTCCAGCGACAGGAAGCGGCGGGCATTCATGATTTCAGCCGGGCGAATGGCCGAAGGGTTTTCGGCGTGGAAATACTCCGACGATTCGCTCTGAATAAAGATGGCGTCGGCCCGCACTTCCAGAATGGCGCGCATGGCCAGCACGTTGGCTTTCACGATGTGCTTCAGAGCCGTCACAAAGCCCCGGTCGGAGGTAAGTTGCTCGTTCCACCAGCCATAGTAGGCCGAAAACTGCGCGCAGATGAACATCTCGTTCACCGGGGTGTAAAGCTGCACCCACGGAAACCGCTCGGCAAATGCCCGCGCGTATTGCGCAAAGAGCTCCGAAAACTCGGGGTTCTGGAAGTTGCCAATCCAGTCGGGTACCCCGAAGTGGCACAGGTCCACGATGGGCGCGATGTTGCGCCGCAGCAAGTCCGCAAACGTGGCGTCGGCAAAGGTCCAGTCATACTGGCCCGGCCCCAGCCAGGTGGTGTGAATGGGCGGCCCGTAGCGCAGAAAGGAGATGCCCAGTTCCTGCACCAACTCAAAATCCTTCTGCCAGTGCTGGTAGTGCCCGCACTTTTCCATTTCGTCGACGCGCACCTTGCCGTTGTCGATGGTGGGGTTGCTGTTTTCGATGCCGGTGGCAAATAAGAATTGCGGGCCCATGAGCGGTGTGGGAAAGTTGACAGAACCGTAAGAAGTATTCTAACCTCAAATCAGGGTTCTACGTTGTCTGAACTCCCTACTGCCTCGTTTTTCTTTCTCGCTATGCCAACGCCCCTGTCCCACCTCTTCGAACACAAACTGGTTGCCATCGTCCGCGGCGCCAAGCCCACCGACCTGCTCCGCATTGCCCAGGCCCTGCACGCCGGCGGCGTCCGCAGCATGGAGGTCACGCTGAACTCGCCCGGCGCCCTGGCGTCGATTGAAGAAATTTCCAAGGGCATGGGCGACGAGTTTCTGGTGGGCGCCGGCACCGTGCTCGACCCCGAAAGCGCCCGCGCCGCCCTGCTGGCCGGCGCCAAGTTCATCATCTCGCCCACCCTTGACAAAAAGACCATCCGCATGACCAAGCGCTACGGCGCCGTCAGCATTCCCGGCGCTTACACCGCCACCGAAATTCTGAAAGCCTACGAGTACGGCGGCGACATCATCAAGGTGTTTCCGGCCTCCGGGGGCGGCGCCGGTTACTTCAGGGACATTGCCGGGCCGCTGCCGTTCATCCCGCTCATGCCCACCGGCGGCGTCTCGCTCGACAACATCAAGGGCTTTGCCGAAGCTGGCGCCAAAGCCTTCGGCCTGGGCAGTTCGTTGGTCGACACCAAGCAGCCCGTCAACGACGCTTACTTTCAGCAACTGACGGAAAAGGCGCGGGCTTTCGTGCAGGCCGTGGCTAGCTAGAACAAGCCTGCGCTCGGTATGACGGTCTTTTTAATAAATTGAAACATGAAAATCACCCGCTTCACCCTGTTCCAGGTGCCGCCGCGCTGGCTGTTTCTCAAAATAGAAACCGACAGTGGCCTCGTGGGCTGGGGCGAGCCGGTGATTGAGGGGCGGGCCGCCACCGTGGCCACCGCCGTGGCGGAGCTCATGGAAAACCTCATTGGCAAAAACCCGCTCAACATCGAAGACCATTGGCAGGTGATGTACCGCGGGGGCTTCTACCGCGGCGGGCCCATCCTCATGTCGGCCATTGCGGGCATCGACCAGGCCCTGTGGGACATCAAGGGCAAGTACCACAACGCGCCCATTCACCAGCTGCTGGGTGGCCGGGTGCGGGAGTTGATGCGCGTGTATTCCTGGATTGGCGGCGACCGGCCGCGCGACGTGGGCCTGGCCGCCGCCGGCATGGTGGCCAAGGGGTTCACGGCCATTAAAATGAACGCGACCGACGAGATGAACCACGTCGACTCGCACGTGAAAATTGACGAAGTGCTGGCCCGCGTGGCGGCCGTGCGCGAGGCCGGCGGCCCGGCCCTGGGCATTGGCATCGACTTCCACGGCCGCGTGCACAAGCCCATGGCCAAGGTGCTGGCCAAGGAGCTGGAGCCCTTCCGGCCCATGTTTATCGAGGAGCCGGTGCTCTCGCAGAACAACGAGGCCCTGCGCGAGATTGCGCGCCACACCACCATTCCCATTGCCACCGGCGAGCGCATGTTTTCGCGTTGGGATTTCAAGCAGCTGCTCATCGACGGCTACGCCGACATCATTCAGCCCGACCTCTCGCACGCCGGCGGCCTCACGGAGTGCAAGAAAATCATCAGCATGGCCGAGGCCTTCGACGTGGCGGCGGCCCCGCACTGCCCACTGGGGCCCATTGCCCTGGCCGCCTGCCTGCAAGTAGATGCTACTTGCCACAACGCCTTTATTCAGGAGCAAAGCCTGGGCATTCACTACAACATCGGCAACGACCTGCTCGACTACCTCGTGGACCCCTCGGTGTTCGCTTATCACGACGGGGTCGTCGCCATCCCGCAGGGCCCGGGGCTGGGCATCGAGATCAACGAGGAGTTCGTACAAAAGCAGGCCGCCGAAGGG
>NZ_DASVSI010000106.1:0-29033 GCF_036388155.1 Hymenobacter sp.
CGAAGAATATAAAACCCTGGCCAGCTGCGAAACCGTGTGGAGCCAGCTCACCGAGCAGCGCGCCGACCGCCACGCGGTGCTGGTAAACCTGGGCGGCGGCGTGGTCACCGACTTGGGCGGTTTTGTGGCGGCGCTCTACAAACGCGGCATCCGGTTTGTGCAAGTGCCCACCACGCTGCTGGCGCAGGTAGACGCCAGCATAGGCGGCAAAACGGGCATCGATTTTCAAGGGTTTAAAAACCAGCTGGGGGTGTTTCAGGCTCCGGCTGCTGTCTTCGTCGAACCCCGCTTCCTCCACACCCTCGACCCGCGCCAAACGAAATCGGGCTACGCCGAAGTGCTCAAGCACTGGCTCATTGCCGACGCGGCCGCTTTCGACCAGCACCGCCGCCTGGGCTGGCTCACCGACGACTGGACCGACATCATCCGCGAGTCGGTCGCGCTCAAGCAGCGCATCGTGGCCCAAGACCCCCTGGAAAGCGGCCCGCGCAAGCTGCTCAATTTCGGCCACACCGTGGGGCACGCCCTCGAAAGCTACTTGCTTGCCCAGCCCGGCCGCGAGGCGCTGCACGGCGAGGCTGTGGCGGCCGGCTTGGTGTGCGAGAGCTGGCTGTCGGTGCAGCGCGGCCTGCTGAGCACCGATGAGCTGGACAAAATCGAGACTTTCGTGTTCTCAGTGTTCGACAAGCTGTCGTTTGTCGGGCTCGAAACCGAAGCCATCGCTGAGTTCGCGTTGCAAGACAAGAAAAATTCGGGCGCCACCATCAATTGCACCTTGCTCGAAGGCATCGGCAACGGGGTGTATGACCAGCCGGTGACCGTGGCCGAAATCGCAGCGTCGTTGCGCTATTATCATCGAATCTAGTTGTCTGTTGTTGGCTTTTAGTTGTTAGTTATTGGTTGTTAGCACGTTCTGGCAACGAACAGCAAACAGCGGACAACGAGCAACGGACAACTAACAACAGACAACCAACAACTAACAACCAACTATTTGTCAACTAACTTAACCTGGTCTGGTGGTCCGCTGCGCGGCACTGCCCAACTTCCGGCCTCCAAAAGCGAAGCTAACCGCGCCCTCATTCTGCAAGCCCTCGCCGGCGGCGGCACCCTCCACAACCTTTCCGACGCCCACGACACCGAGCTCATGCGCCGCCTGTTGGCCGCTGCGCCGGGCACCAACCGGCTCGACGCCGAAGATGCCGGCACCGTCATGCGCTTCCTCACGGCGTACCTCGCCGTTACCGATTGGCGCGGCCAGCTCACGGGCACCCCACGCATGCAGGAACGGCCCATTGGCGTGCTCGTAGAGGCGCTCCGGCAGGCCGGCGCCAGCATCAGCTACCTGAACAATGAAGGCTACCCCCCGCTGGAGCTAGCCGGTTTCGCGGCCGCCGACGCTACCCAGCCAACCGAGCTAGCCGTGCGCGGCGACATCAGCAGCCAATACATTTCGGCGCTGTTGATGGTAGGGCCGCGGCTGCCCGGCGGCCTGCGGTTGCAGCTTACCGGGCACGTGGGTTCGCGGCCCTACATCAACATGACCGTGGCCCTGATGCAGCGCTTCGGCGCCGACTGCTCGGCCGAGGGCAACACGTTGCTGGTGCGCCCGGGCGCTTACCAACCCACCGACTACACCGTGGAGTCGGACTGGTCGGCTGCCAGCTACTGGTATTCGCTGGTGGCGCTGGCGCCGGAGTGTTCCGAAATTACCTTGCCGGGGCTGCGGCGCGATTCCTTGCAGGGCGACCAGGCCATTGTGGAGATAATGCAGCACTTTGGGATAGAAACCACCTTCCTGGCCGATGGAGTACACCTCAAGCAGCACGCCCTGGCTGCGGAGTGGGCCGAGTTGACGGTCGACTTTACCGATTGCCCCGACTTGGCCCAGACCGTGGCCGTGGTGGCCGCCGCCCTCAACCGACCCGTGGACATGACCGGCTTGGAAAGCCTGCGCATTAAGGAAACCGACCGCATTGCGGCCCTGCAAACGGAGCTGGCTAAGTTTGGCGGGAGCCTGCGGGAAGTTGCCGAAGGTCGTTTTCGGGCCGCATCGGAGGGGTTTGCGGTGGCTAATCAATCCGTGGCCACCTACCACGACCACCGGATGGCCATGGCATTTGCGCCGCTGGCCATGCGCGGCCCGCTGCTCATTGAAACCCCCGGAGTGGTCAAAAAATCTTACCCCCAATTCTGGAGCGAGCTCACCAAAAGCGGTTTCGCCGTCACCGTAGCTGACTGAAGTATGCCGCGGAGTGGCGCAAGCGACTGCCGTACCAGCTGAATAATTCGCCGTCGACAATTTCAACCTTGGCCGCCGGGCAGATTGCCTGGAATTCGGCCAAGTGCTTTTCGCCGAACGGGTAGGGTTCGGAAGACAAGAAAATGCGTTGCGGAGCAGCAGCGGCCAATTGCTCAGCGGTTATTTCGGGGTAGCGGCTCAGGCCGGCCAATGCATTGCGGAAGCCTGCGCGCCGCAGCATGTCGTCGATAAACGTGCCGGTGGCAGCTACCATGTAGGGCTTTTTCCAAATGAAATAAGCTACCGGGATAGCAGCCGAATGTGGCGTTGCTAATTCAGCGAAAGAGGCGTCAATCTGCGCCGCCAAAGCTTCGCCCCGCTCTTTGGCTCCGGCAATGAAGCCGACGCGGCGAATCATGTCCAGCGCCTCGGGCAAGTTGCTGATGTCGCTTAGCCACACCGGAAAGTCAGCGGCCAGCTGCTCGATTCCGGCCTGGTAATTTTCTTCTTTGTTCCCGATAATTAAATCGGGTTGGAGTGCGGCGATTTTTTCAAAGTCAAAATTTTTCGTGCCGCCAATTACTGCTGTTTTGCTGCGAGCTTCAGCAGGATGAATGCAAAATTTGGTGACGCCAACCACTTTCTCACCTAGCCCTAAATCAAACAGCAGCTCGGTTTGCGACGGTACCAGCGACACGATGCGTTGCGGAGGAAACGGCACCGCCACGCGCCGGCCCATTTGGTCGGTGACGGTGAGCGGGAGGGCAGGAATCAGCGGTAGCTCCATGTAAAACTGTCCTCCTTGTCCGTCATCCTGAGCGCAGCGAAGGACCTTCTCACCGCTGAACGATAAGTTCTGGCTTGAGAAGGTCTTTCGCTGCGCTCAGGATGACAGACAAGGATTCTAACCCAGGGTGTGTGGACTAAGGATTCCTACTAAATAAAGAACGTCATGCAGCGCGCAGCGAAGCATCTTGCGTGCTGTCACTACTTATGAAGCAGGCAAGATGCTTCGCTGCGCGCTGCATGACGTTCTGTTAGTTTACTGTCCACACGTCCTAGTTGAAGTAGCGGAAATCCTGGCCGTCTTCGATGCGCAGCAGCGTCTCGTAAATCAGGCGGGTCACGTTCTCGACGTCTTCTTTGTGCACCGTTTCCACGGTAGTGTGCATGTATTTCAACGGCAGCGAAATCAGGGCCGAAGCCACGCCGGAACCGGAGTAGGCAAAAGCGTCCGTGTCGGTGCCAGTGGCGCGGGTGGCGGCGGCGCGCTGGAAGGGAATGTCGGCCTGCTTGGCGGTGTCGATGATGAGGTCGCGCAGGTTGTTTTGCACGGCCGGGCCGTAGGTGATTACCGGACCCTTGCCGCAGGAAATGTCGCCCGAGGTCTTTTTCTCGTACATCGGTGCCTGGCTGTCGTGCGTCACGTCCGTGATGATGGCCACATTGGGATTGATGCGGTGGGCCACCATTTCGGCGCCGCGGAGGCCAATTTCCTCCTGCACCGCATTCACGATGTAGAGACCAAAGGGCAGCTTCTTCTTTTTTTCTTTCAGCATGCGGGCCACTTCGGCTATCATGAAGCCGCCCACGCGGTTGTCGAGCGCGCGGCCCACGTAGAACTTGTCGTTCAGCACCGTGAACTCGTCCTCAAACGTGACCACGGAGCCCACGTGCACGCCCAGTTCTTCCACTTCTTCGGCGCTGCTGGCGCCGCAGTCCAGAAACACGGTTTCGATGGTCGGGGCTTTGTCCTGTTCCACCTTGCGCACGTGGATGGCGGGCCAGCCGAACACGGCCTTCACGATGCCTTTCTCGCCGAAAATATTCACGCGCTTGCTGGGCGCCACCAGCGGGTCGGAGCCGCCGTTGCGGCGCAGGTAGATGTAGCCCTCCTTGGTGATGTAGTTCACGAAGTAGGAAATCTCGTCGGCATGCGCCTCGATGACGACTTTGTACTTCGCTTTGGGGTTGATGACCCCCACCACGGTGCCGTAGGTGTCGACAAAGTATTCGTCGATGTAGGGCTTGATGTATTCCAACCACAGCTTCTGGCCTTCTTTCTCGAAGCCAGTAGGCGAGGGGTTGTTGAGGTAGGTTTGGAGGAAGGAGAACGATTCAGGACGCATGGGAATAGCAAATTCGAAAACAGCAATACGGGCGGCAAGCTACGATGTTTGGCTCGAGTGCGGCGCGTGCCAAGCCATGGGAATGTCGGCCTCAAAGCCGTGCAAGCCCGCCACGCGCCCCTCCAACCGACCTTCTGGACAGAAGCCCAGCTGCTTATAAAGGGCAATGGCGCGGCTATTGGTCTCGCGCACCAGCAACTCCACGCGGCGCACTTCCGGAAACTGGGCTTGCACCTGGGCCAGCAGCATTCCAAACAGCTGCCGGCCCAGGCCGCGGCCCTGCACGCTGGCGTCGACGGCCACGGTGAGGTCGCCGAGTACGTGGGAAAAAATTTGCAAGCCGGAGGCGTAGGTGTGGATTTCGCCCACCACTGCTCCATCTAGCTCCGCTACCAGGCCCACGCCCTGCGCTTGGCTGCGCGCCAGGAAGTGGGCCACGTATTCGGCGCTCACTTCCTCGGCTTGGCGGGCCAGGCCTCCGCTTTCGCGGGCCACCCGTTGGTACAGGGCGCGCACGGCCGGCGCGTCGGCTGGCGTCGACCGGCGAACGTGGAAAGAGTCGGACCCCGCCATTTACAGCGGGATGTTGCCGTGCTTTTTGCGGGGCAACACGTCCACTTTGTTTTCCAGCATCTTGAACGCCCGGATGAGCTTTTGCCGGGTTTGCGAGGGCAGAATGACCTCGTCCACAAAGCCGCGGTGGGCGGCCCGGTAGGGTGTGGCGAACTTCTCCTGGTACTCGTCTACCTTCTCCTGCAGCTTGGCGGCGGGGTCGGCAGCCAGAGCAATTTCGCGTTTAAAGATAATTTCGGCCGCGCCCTTGGCGCCCATCACCGCGATTTCGGCGGTAGGCCAGGCGTAGTTCATGTCGGCCCCGATGTGCTTGGAGTTCATCACGTCGTAGGCGCCGCCATAGGCTTTGCGGGTGATGACGGTGATGCGCGGCACCGTGGCTTCGCAGAAGGCGTAGAGCAGCTTGGCGCCGTTGGTGATGATGCCGCGCCACTCCTGGTCGGTGCCGGGCAGGAAACCAGGCACGTCTTCCAGCACCAGCAGCGGGATGTTGAACGAGTCGCAGAAGCGCACGAAGCGCGCGGCCTTGGTGCTGGCGTTGATGTCGAGCACGCCGGCGAGCACGGCCGGCTGGTTGCCCACAATGCCAATGCTGCGCCCGGCCAGCCGCGCAAAACCCACTACGATGTTCTCGGCGAAATTCTGGTGCACTTCCAGGAATGAGCCTTCGTCGATGATGCCTTCGATTACCTCACGCATGTCGTAGGGCTGGTTGGCATTATCAGGAATCACCGCGTCCAGCACCGGCCGGCTTTCGTCACCGGTGGCCTCGTAAGGCTGCGCGGGAGCGGTTTCTTCGCAGTTCTGCGGCATGTAGCTCAGCAACTGCTTGAGGTGCGTGATGCAGGCCACCTCGTTGGCACAGCTGAAGTGCGTGACGCCGCTTTTGGCCGAGTGAGTGCTGGCCCCGCCGAGCTCCTCGCTGGTCACTTCTTCGTGCGTCACGGTCTTCACCACGTTAGGACCGGTCACGAACATGTAGCTCGTGTGCTCCACCATCAGAATGAAGTCCGTAATGGCGGGCGAGTATACCGCGCCGCCCGCGCACGGCCCCATGATGGCCGACAGCTGCGGCACCACGCCCGAAGCCAGCGTATTCTTATAAAAGATGTCGGCGTAGCCACCCAGGCTCACCACGCCTTCCTGAATGCGGGCGCCACCGGAGTCGTTGAGGCCAATCACGGGCGCGCCGTTCTTCATGGCCAGGTCCATGATTTTCACGATTTTCTCGGCGTGCGTTTCGCTGAGCGAGCCGCCAAAAACCGTGAAGTCCTGCGAGAAAACGTACACCAAGCGGCCGTTCACGGTGCCATAGCCGGTCACCACACCGTCGCCGAGGTAGTGCTCTTTGTCGAGGCCAAAGTCTTTGGCGCGGTGCATCACAAACTTGCCGATTTCTTCGAACGAGCCTTCGTCCATCAGCAGGTCGATGCGTTCGCGGGCCGTGAGTTTGCCTTTTTGGTGTTGGGAATCGATGCGGGCTTGGCCACCGCCGAGAAGGGCTTCTTCGTTTTTGCGGGCCAGCAGTTCGGTTTTGGAAAGATGGGCGTGAGCGTGCGGGTCGGGCATGAGCAGGGATTAGCGCGGCGCCGGAAATGACGGGCGGGAATGGGAGCCCAAAGGTAGGTTACGGGTAGATTATGAGGCAGCAGGCTCCTACAGCAGACAATAAAATAAAAAGAACGTCATGCCGGGCGCAGCCGAGGCTGCCTCGCCTGGAGTGGCAATCCAATCAACTGGATTTACTACTCCGCGCGAAATGCCTCGGCTGCGCCCGGCATGACGTTTTAGCAATGATTTGCGTCGGGTTTACAGATTCTTGCCCAGCAGTTGTAGCATGAAAGCGTACTGCCGCGCCGTGTCGTCGATGGACTTGAAGCGGCCCGAAGCCCCGCCGTGCCCGGCAGTCATGTCGGTGTGCAAGAGCAGCTGGTTTTTGTCGGTCTTCATGGCGCGGAGCTTGGCTACCCATTTGGCGGGCTCGTAGTACTGCACCTGCGAGTCGTGCAAACCGGTGGTGACAAGAATGTTAGGGTACGCTTGTGCCTGCACGTTGTCGTAGGGCGAGTAGGAGAGCATGTACTGAAAATACTCTTCGTCGGCCGGGTTGCCCCACTGGTCGTACTCGCTGGTGGTAAGCGGAATGGTGGGGTCCGACATGGTTGTGACCACGTCTACGAACGGCACGGCCGCAACAACGCCCTTGTAGAGGTCGGGGCGCATGTTGAGCACGGCGCCCATGAGCAGGCCGCCCGCGCTGCCGCCCATGGCAAACAGCTTGTCGGTCGCGGTGAACTGCTTTTTCACCTTGGCCGTGCCCACCGTGACTTCCTGCGGCTTGGTGAGGTACAGCGAGCAGTCAATGAAATCGTTGAAACTGTTTTTCTTGTTCAGCATCCGTCCGTCCTCAAACCACTGCCGCCCCATTTCCTGGCCGCCGCGGATGTTGCATAGCGCATACACGAAGCCGCGGTTCAGCAAGCTCAAGCGGGCGGCGCTGAAAGTAGGGTCTTGCGAGAAGCCGTAAGAACCGTAAGCGTACTGCAGCAGCGGCGCGGTGCCGTCCAGCTTCGTGCCTTTCTTGTACACGATGGACATCGGGATGAACTTGTTGTCCCGTGACTTCACAAACACGCGCTCCGTCACGTAGTCGCGCTTGTCGAAACCGCCCAGCACGGGCTGCTCCTTCAGCAGCGTGCTGGTGCGGGTGCTCATGTCGTATTCAAACGTGGACGGCGGCGTGGCCAGCGACGTGTAATTGTAACGCAGCAGGGGCGTGTCCTGCTCGGCGTTGATGCCAATGGTAGCCGTGTACGCCGGCTCGTCGAACTGCAGGTAGTGCTCCTGCTTGTCGCGCCAGCTCACCACCCGCAGCTGGCGCAGGCCGCCTTTGCGCTCGTTGAGTACGAAGTAATCTTTGAACAGTTCGAAGTTGTCAAGGAAAATTTCGGGGTGCCGCGTCAGCGCATCGGTCCAGCTGGCTTTGGCCGTGTTAGCTACCGGCGTCACCATCAGGCGGTAGTTGGGGGCCTGCCAATTGGTCCGAATGTAGAACTTGTCTTCCAGGTGCTCTACGTTGTAGAGGTGGTCCTTTTCGCGGCGCTGAAACACCTTGGGCTGCACCGTGGGCGCATTGGCCTCTATGTAGCGGTACTCCGAAGACAGAGAGCTGGCCAGCTCAATGCCGATGTATTTCTTTGACTTCGTGCGACTCACCCCCACGTTGAAGGTGTTGTCGCGCTCCTCGTACACCAAGGCATCGCCCTTAGGGTCGGTGCCCAGCGTATGCCGGTATACTTGGTAGGGCAGGAGGGTAGTCACGTCCTTTTTGGTATAAAAGACGTTCTTATTGTCGGCCGCCCACACCACTTCGCCGCCCGTGTTGTGGATGCGTTCGGGGTAGAGCTGGCCGGTGACAATGTTCTTGAAGCGCAGCGTGTACAGGCGCCGGCTCACGGTGTCGGCCGAGTAAGCCAGCAACTGGTTGTTGTCGCTCACGGCCCAGTCGCCGACCTGATAATAGGGCCGGCCCTTTGCCAGGGCGTTCACGTCAAGCAGTTCCTCTTCGCTCTCAACGAGGCTGCCCTTTTTGCGGCAATACACGGGGTATTCGCCGCCCTTGTCGAAGCGGGAATAATAGTAGTACCCGTTGTCCCGGTAGGGCACCGAGGCGTCTTCCTGCTTGATGCGGCCCTTTATTTCGGCCACCAGCTTTTGCTGCGTAGCCTGCGCCCCGGCCATTTGCTTGTCGTAATAGGTATTTTCGGCGTTCAGGTATTTCAGCACATCGGGGTCGGTGGGCTGGTTGAGCCAGTAGTAATTATCAATTCGCTGGATGCCGAAATTGTCAAACACCTTGGGCTTAACCGGTGCCACTGGCGCCGACTGCGCCATGGCGCCACCGGAGAGTGCCATCCCCGCCCCAGCCAGGGCCGCTCTTTGCAGAAGATTCATGATAAGGAAGCTATAGCTCTTTTAAATTCTGTAATACTTGTTAGAAACGGGGCTCAAGTTAATGGGTAAACCACAAAAAAGCCGACCCAAAAAATGGGCCGGCCACCAAAACGCGCTGTAACACAGCGAATCTAGTCCTTCTGCACGTTAGCCGGCGTGATTTTACCGGTGACGGTGTTTACCTCAGCGAACGTGCGGTCGCCCACCCGCACAAAAACGGTGTTTGAACCGAGCACCACCTTGTGAATTTTGCGTTCGCCAACCACGGCGGGACAGGCCGCCACCACGTCTGCTTTCCACACCATGCGGTTTGCCTGATATGCCATCAACGACTGGCCATCGGTCGAAACCCAGTACACTTTGCCGTCGGCCAACGCCTTCATGCCGCGGACTTCGGGAGATGGGGTGAAAGCCGGGTTGCCCGCGCCAACTTCTGGCTGCTTTATCACCAAGTTGGCATTGTAGGGCAGTTCGGGCTTTTGGTCCTGCGCCACGGCCGCTGCCGGCAAGAGCAGCAATAGGCTGATTGTATGCAATTGAGGAAATGTTTTTATCATGCTGAATGACTAGTGACTGGTAAGACCAAGGTGCTAAACTAAAAAACGGCTGGCTTCCTTTCGGAAACCAGCCGTTTTCACTTGCTCAAAGCAATTACTTCTTCGCGTCCGTGTCGGGCGCTTCCGGCGTTTCGGCCGGGCGCTCGTCGCTGGCGAGGTTCTGGGCTTCGCCGCTTTTCGTCACGGCGAAGGTCAGGTCCTCGGCGCCTTCGGCGTAGTCGGCGGTAATCACGTCGCCGTGCACCACTTGAGCCTTCAGGATTTCCTCAGCAATCGGGTCTTCGATGTACTTCTGGATGGCGCGGTTCAGGGGGCGAGCACCGTATTTCGGGTCGTAGCCTTTGTCCGACACAAAATCCTTGGCCGCTTCGGTCAGCTCGACGCGGTAGCCCAGGGCCTGCACCCGCGAGAGGAGCTTGCTGAGGCTGATGTCGATGATTTTGTGGATGTCCTTTTTCTCGAGCGAGTTGAAGACGATGACGTCATCCAAACGGTTCAGGAATTCGGGCGAGAAAGTTTTCTTCAGGGCGTTGGTGATGGTGCCCTTGGTCAACTCATCCATGTTGGCTTCGCGGGCCTTCGTGCCGAAGCCGATGCCAGCGCCGAAGTCCTGCAAGTCACGCGCCCCGATGTTCGAGGTCATGATGATGATGGTATTCCGGAAGTCAACCTTGCGGCCGAGGCCGTCGGTCAGGATGCCGTCATCCAGCACCTGCAGGAGCAGGTTGTAAACGTCTGGGTGAGCTTTTTCAATCTCATCCAGCAGGATTACCGAGTACGGCTTGCGGCGGATTTTCTCCGTCAGCTGGCCGCCCTCTTCGTAACCTACATAGCCGGGAGGCGCGCCCACCAGGCGCGATACGCTGAACTTCTCCATGTACTCCGACATATCGACGCGCACCAGCGCATCTTCCTTGTCGAAGAGGTAGGTGGCGAGCACCTTGGCCAACTCCGTCTTACCCACACCCGTTGGGCCGAGGAAAACGAACGAACCAATAGGCTTCTTGGGGTCCTTCAAGCCCACACGGGTGCGCTGAATGGCTTTAACCAACTGCTTGATGGCTTTGTCCTGGCCAATTACTTTGCCTTGCAGCTCCTCATTCATGTTGAGGAGTTTCTGGCTTTCGTTCTGGGCCACGCGCGAAACGGGGATGCCGGTCATCATGGCGATTACCTCAGCCACGTTCTCCTCTTTCACCGTGTAGCGCTTCTTCTTGGTCTCCTCTTCCCAGCTCTTCTTAGCTGCTTCGAGTTGGTCAAGCAGTTTCTTCTCAGTGTCGCGGAGCTTGGCGGCTTCCTCGTATTTCTGCGATTTCACCACGCGGTTTTTCTCGCCTTTGATGTTCTCAATCTGCTCTTCGAGCGTGAGAATGTCCTCGGGCACCACGATGTTGTTGATGTGCACGCGGGCACCAGCCTCGTCAAGAATGTCGATGGCTTTGTCCGGCAGGAAACGGTCGCTCATGTAGCGGTCCGACAGCATCACGCACTGCTCAATGGCCTTATCGGTATACACCACGTGGTGGTGGTCCTGATATTTGTCCTTGATGTTGTGCAATATTTCGATGGTCTCCTCGGGTGTGGTGGGGTCCACCATCACCATCTGGAAACGACGGGCCAGAGCACCATCTTTCTCGATGTACTGACGGTACTCGTCCAGCGTGGTGGCGCCGATGCATTGAATCTCGCCGCGGGCCAAGGCCGGCTTGAACATGTTCGAGGCGTCGAGCGAGCCCGAAGCACCGCCGGCGCCCACGATGGTGTGCAGCTCGTCAATGAACAGAATCACGTCAGGCGACTTCTCCAGCTCGTTCATCACGGCCTTCATGCGCTCTTCGAACTGGCCGCGGTACTTGGTACCAGCCACCAGCGAAGCCAAGTCCAGGGTTACAACGCGCTTATTGAACAGCACGCGGCTTACCTTTTTCTGGATGATGCGCAGAGCGAGACCTTCGGCGATGGCGGTTTTACCCACGCCGGGCTCACCGATGAGGATGGGGTTGTTTTTTTTGCGGCGGCTCAGGATTTGGGCCACGCGCTCAATTTCTTTTTCACGGCCTACGATGGGGTCGAGCTTGTCGTCCTCGGCTAGCTTGGTGAGGTCGCGGCCGAAGTTGTCGAGCACCGGGGTGCGCGATTTTTCACCGGGCTTCTTGGTGGCCGAGCTGCCGGAGCTGCCGCGGCCACCTGGGCCAGAAGAGCCAAACAGCTTGTCGTTATCGTCGTCGTCGGTGTCCGGGCCGGCTTTGGGGCTCGGCGAGGCGTTACCGTGGTAATCCAGCGAGTCGCGCACAGTTTCGTAGTTCACGTTAAACTTGGAGAGAATTTGAGAGGAAATATTGTCTTCGTCCCGCAGGATAGACAACAGCAGGTGTTCGGTGCCGATGATTTCAGACTTGAAGATTTTGGCCTCCAAATAGGTTATCTTCAGCACCTTCTCGGTCTGCTTCGTGAGCGGAATCGAGCCGGTAATGCTGGTGCCCGGCGTGCTGGTGTTGCGCGTGGCTTGCTCCAGCGAGAACTTCAACTCGTCGATGCTCACGCCCAGCTTGCGCAGCAGGCCAAGGGCAGTGCCTTCAGCCTCCCGAATCATGCCGAGCAGCAGGTGCTCGGTGCCGATGTAGTCGTGACCGAGACGGATGGCCTCTTCCCGGCTGAGGGAAATGACCTCTTTGACGCGGTTTGAGAATTTAGCTTCCATGCCAATAAACGTAGTGAAAAATCAAATAAGCCCCGCGTCGGGCGATAACACGAATGACGGGTTGGGCCGATGTGACTTGAAAACAAGCCGGTTCGGGCGAAGGTTCGGGCACGAGACCCGAGAAAGGTTAAGTTAATCTAACGTCAGCAGAAATTTGCAGGTTATTGTAAAATTTACAGATTACCGCAGAAAATTGCCAGCCGCCGGGCCCTGCGAGAAAAGCAGGTCGAGGATGCTCAAGCCTGGCTCAAAACCTGGGCCAAACACTTGTGGATAGGGCCGCACCCGGGGGGAGGCTGCCGGAGTGTCAGGTTCGGGGCTAATGACAGGATTTTTAGGTGTCAAGCAGTCGCGTTGGTCCGCAACGGCCAGCAGCCTATCATTCAGACCACTATTAAGGGAAAAAGGTTGCGCGGAGATGGGATACTGAACGTGGTATTCGGTGGTGGTGACTACCGGTAATGTCAGGCGGAGGCACCGCAGCAGCAATCGCAGGAACGCCAGGTTCAGGTCGAAGAGCAATGCCGGTTTACTTACGTAGATGTCGTGCAAGTAGTCGGCGTAATACTCAAAATACGGACTATTGCCGTAGGCAGTTTGCAAGGTGCGCCAGTGGCGGTGAATCCAATTCTGGCGATAGTCAATTTCGATGGCCGACGACTTCACTTTTTCGGCCCGATTCCCGTCGATTACCGGCACGGTGAGGGGCTGCACGCCCTGGGCCGTGCGAATGAGGCAGCGGTTGCGGTAGGTCTGTTTGCGGTAGTGCTCGTGCGCTTCGAGCAGCAAGGCATCGGTCCCGAGCAATTTGGCAAAAAACTCAGCGGGCGGGTGGTAGTGAAGTTCGGTGAGCAGAATCACGGAGGCAGCGGATTGATGGAAGGAATGGCACGGATTTTCGGTAAAGAACGGGCACGGCCAAGGCCCAGCTTCACATTGTTACTTTTGCGCCATGCGTTCCTTCCTGCTAGTTACTGCCTTCCTGCTCTCGCTGGTTGCCTCGTTGGGGGCCCAAGCGCGGCCGCCCCAAATCATCATCGACGTGGCCCGTTTTCGCAATCTGAATAAGGTGGAAAAGGGCGCGGAAGTGGAAGTGTACGTGACCGTGCCCACCCAGTCGCTGACCTACCGGCAGCGGGCGCCCAAGGCGTTTCAGTCGGCGGCTACCGTGACGTTGGAAATCCTGAAAGCCGACGGCAAGCCCGCCTACCGCGAGGTCATTACCCTGAAGCCGCCCGTCCTTACCGACACCACCATTGCCATCAAAAACCCGCAGAGCTTTTTGAAGCGGGTGATGCTGCCCGATGGCAAATACACCTTGCGGGGCACCGTGAAGGACCAGTACCGCAGCACCGGCGGCGAGACCACGGTGGAAAAACCCCTGGTGCTGGAAGAGCCCAAAGGGCCGTTCCTCACCGATGTGGTGCTCTTGGCGAAGCCGGCAGTGCGCAGTGGTGGCGACGACAATTTTGCCCGGGGCGGGTACCGCCTTACTCGTGCGCCCGGCAATGCCTATGCCCGCGGTGCTGAAAACGTGTTTTTCTACACCGAACTGCTCAATGCTCCGGCTGGCCAGCCCTTGCGAGTGCATTACCACCTCACCACGCCCGACGGCTCGGCGGCCGATGCCGACGCTACCCTCACGCCCCAGAGCGGGCGCCCCACCACGGTGGTGGGCCAGCTGCCGATGGGCCCGCTGCCTGAGGGGCCGTTCACGCTGTTTATAGAAGTGTACGGCGGGCCCGGCGGCAAAACGCTGCTGACCGGCCACCGCGCCGTGGGCCAACGAAACCCCAATGAATACGCGCCCGACGGCGCCGCAGTGCCCCGATGAGCAAGGCCAAAGGCGCCCGGCCAGCAGGAGCAAGGCCCTACGCTTGGTATTTTGAACCGTTGCGCTGGCTGCTGCTGGGCCTAGCGCACCTACCACTGCCGCTGCTTTATGTGGTGGCCGAGGGCATCTACTTCCTGCTGGCTTACGTGGTGCGCTACCGTTGGCGGGTGGTGACGGAGAATTTGCGCAACAGCTTCCCCGAAAAGTCAGCGGCCGAAATCGAGCAAACCGGCAAGGCGTTCTACCGGCACTTTGCGCAGGTGATGGTGGAAATCATGAAGCTGCCTGCGCTGCGTGCCGCCGACCTCAAGCGCCGAATGGTGCTGCTGAACCCGGAACTGGCCGACCGGCATTTTGCGCAGGGCCGCACGGTGCTGGGGCTGGCTTCGCACGCCGGCAACTGGGAGTGGGTGCTGGCCGCGGCCCCGCTGTGGTTGGCTGCGCCCATCGACGGGGTGTACAAGCCCTTGAGCAACCCATTCTTCGAAGAATTCATGCGGTTTGTGCGCTCCCGAACGGGCGCCGCGCTGGTGCCCATGAGCCAGGTGATGCGCGAAATGGTGGCCCACCGCGGCGAAGCCCACCTGCTGAGCCTGGTGTCGGACC
Organism: Hymenobacter sp.; assembly: GCF_036388155.1. Classification (NCBI taxonomy): domain Bacteria; kingdom Pseudomonadati; phylum Bacteroidota; class Cytophagia; order Cytophagales; family Hymenobacteraceae; genus Hymenobacter; species Hymenobacter sp. The sequence goes on from NZ_DASVSI010000106.1 coordinate 14,594, forward strand.
AGGCCGCCGGGCCCGAGGACCGGCCCCACTGGACCCAATTCATGAACCAGGAGGCGGGCTTTTACACCAGCACCGACCGGTTGGCGGCCCGTTTTGGCTGCGCTGTGCTGTACGTGACCATCCGGCGCCGCCGCCGCGGCTACTACGAATTTTCGTTCACGGAACTCTACGACGGCGAAGCTGCCCTGCCGGCCAACAGCACCGTCATCATTGAAGCCTTCGCCCGCCAATTGGAGCAAGACATCCACGCCGCGCCCGAACAATACCTCTGGACGCACCGCCGCTGGAAGCATAAGAGGTGAGGTGTGAAATGATGAGGTGGTGAGTTTGATGTTCAGTTTGCGCCATATGCGCAGCTAAAACATCAAACTCACCACCTCACCATTTCACACCTCACCTATAAATAAGGCTCGATGTCGCCGGCGCCTTGGCGCACCAGTTCAAAATCGTCGTTGGTGCAGTCGATGATGGTGCTGGGGGTGTTGCCGCCGAAGCCGCCGTCGATAACGAGGTCGACCAACAGGCGGTACTTCTCATAAATGAGGTCTGGGTCGGTTACGTATTCTTCCAGTGTTTCTTCGCTTTCGCGCACCGATGTGCTCACGATGGGGTTGCCCAGTTCTTTCACCAGTTGCCGGATAATCTGGTTGTCGGGCACCCGGATGCCGACCGTTTTGCGCTTGGTGCCGCCAAAGCGCGGGGCGTTGGCGCTGGCTTCAAACAGGAAAGTGAACGGGCCGGGAAGGGCTTTCTTGATGACTTTGTAGGTGGACGTGGTAATGCCGTGGGCGTAGTCGGAGATGTGCGACAGGTCGTAGCAAATGAAGCTCAGGTTGGCTTTCTCGGGGTGCAGCCCTTTGATGCGGCACACTTTTTCCACGGCCTTGGCATTGGTCACGTCACAGCCGATGCCATACACCGTATCGGTGGGGTAAATGATGACCCCGCCTTTGCGCAACACGTCAACAACTTGCTGAATACGGCTTTGTGGTGGATTTTCGGGGTGAATGCGGACGAGAGTAGCGGGCATGGGAAAAACGGACAATTTGATGAGGGAACAGCCTGCGACGGCCGGTCGTTGGGGAGCAGCGGGGGCAGTACGTCGCCAGGGCGGGCCAAAGGCGCGGGCAAGGTACTACGGCCGGCCGAAACGAAACAACTCGGCAGCAGCTTGCGCGCTACGGTTGCCCGGCTTCGTACTTTTGGCGCCGTCCCTTGCTTTTCTTTTGAATTCCCATGTCTCAGCCTGCCCAAAAGTCTATCCTCGAACGCCGCGACGAAGCCCTGAAACGCCGCCGGCGCTGGGCCACGGTCAGCATCATTTTCACGCTGGCGTTGGTGTGCTTCTCTTATTATTTCTACCAGGTATTCTTCACCGCCAACGTCGAGACCAAGGGCAAGCCCACCTTCGTCATCGTGCACCGCGGCGACGACTGGAAGGCGGCCCTGAAAACAATCGACGCCACGGGCGTGGTGGTCGACAAGCTTTCGCTGCACTTCGTGGCCAAGCTGATGAAGTACCCCGAGCACGTGAAGCCCGGCCGCTACGAGCTGAAAGACGGCTTCACCAACCGCCAGCTCGTCAACGTGCTCAAGGCCGGGCTGCAGTCGCCGCTCAAGCTCACGTTCACCAACGTGCGGCTGCGAAGCGAGCTGGCCGATAAGCTGTCGGGGCAGATTGACGCCCAGCCGCGGCAAATCGACTCGCTGCTGAGCAGCCCCGCCTACACCCGCAGCCTGGGTTTCGACACCACCACCGTGCTCAGCATGTTCATCCCGAACACCTACGAGCTGTACTGGAACACGTCGGCCAAAAATCTCATGCAGCGCATGAAGAAGGAGTACGAGAAGTTCTGGACGCCGGCCCGCGATGCCCAACGCGAGAAGCTCAAGCTGACCCGCGCCCAAGTGAGCACCCTGGCCAGCATTGTGGAAGCCGAGCAGCAGCAGCACGCCGACGAGCGGCCCCGCATTGCGGGCGTCTACCTCAACCGCCTCAAGCGCGGCATGAAGTTGCAGGCCGACCCCACCGTGGTATACGCCAACCGCGACTTCACCATCAAGCGCGTGCTCAACGTACACCTGGCCAAGGACTCGCCCTACAACACCTATAAGTACGGTGGCTTGCCGCCCGGTCCCATCAATCTGCCCAGCATTGCCAGCATCGACGCCGTGCTTCAGCCGGAAAGCAACAACTACCTCTATTTCTGCGCCAAGGAAGACTTCAGTGGCTACCACGCCTTTGCCACCAACGAAACCGGGCACCTCGTGAATGCCCGCCGCTACCAGGCCGCGCTGAACCGTAGCGGTATTATGAAGTAATTTTCATGAAGCATACCCGCTACAGTTTATTGTTAGTTTGCTGTGGGCTGATTGTCAGTTGTAAGCAAACCGTACAGATTGACCCAGATTTAATTCGATACGCTCGGGTCAAACACTTTGAACAGACCTTGATACCCGAAGTTGCGCGCCTTGATAGTTTTAACATCAGCAACGTACATTATTTGTTGTCTGACTTTTTGAATCAAAGTTCTGAATGTGAAAGCAAACCTTTTACGCCACGCTATCAGATTCTGCTAGCTTACCACGATGGTAACTATGACGTCATCATTGCGGCGGACAAAGTATTTAGCTATCGGGGCAAGATGTACCGTATGCAGCGCTCTTTGGAAAACTATTACAAATAGGTTATGTACACTTCCGACATTCAAATCCGTGTGCGCTACGCCGAAACCGACCAGATGGGCTACGTCTATCACGGCAATTACGCGGCGTATTTCGAAGTGGCCCGCACGGAGTCGTTTCGGCAACTGGGCATTCGGTACAAAGACTTGGAAACCGAGGGCGTGGGCATGCCGGTAGGGGAGTTGCGCACCCGGTTTCGCCGCCCGGCGCGCTACGATGATTTGCTCACAGTACGACTGTTGCTGAAGCAGCCTGCCGAAGGTTCGCGCGTGCTGTTCGAATACGAAATCTATAACGAGGCGCGGGAACTGCTCACCGAAGGCCATACGCTCATGGTATTCGTAAACACGACCACCGGGCGGCCCGTGCCCGTGCCCGCCAGCATACTAGAACGGCTAGCTCCTTACTTCAACGAAGACGAAATTGATAGCCCGATGCGGCCCACGCCCGGCGCAGTACCACCCGATGCGCCCGCGCCGGCCGCATTCGGCAAGTGAAGGAAATTTGTGTTTTGCGTGTTGACGCTTCGTAACGGTATTCAGCACCTAATCCTTAATATTCACACCTTTTGAAAGCCCCCGCCGCCATTCGCCGTGCCCGCTTCCCCGACGTGCGCAAGCAGCGACCCTACCGGCGGCTGATTGTGGGGCTGAAGCGACTGCGGCTGCCCGGCGGTCAGGCCTCGCTCTACGACGTGCTCGACCGCATTCTGCACGAATTGCGGCTTGACTCGCTGGAAAAGCGCGCCGCCTACATGGCTTTCAACCTCACGGTGGCCCTGTTCCCAACTATTATTTTCCTGTTCACGCTCATCCCGTTTCTTAGCGAATACCTCAACATCCCAAACCTGAACGTCGACATCCTGCAGTTCCTGGCCGATTTTATGCCGCGCGAGTTGTACGCGGCCACAGCTAGCACCATTGAGGATATTGTGAACATTCCGCACGGTGGCTTGCTCTCGTTCGGTTTCGTGACGGCGCTGGTGCTCAGTTCCAATGGCATCATGGCGTTGCTGGATGCTTTTGAAAAGAAATACCCGTGGTTCAAGCATCGCAGCTACATCCGTAAGCGTCTCATCGCCACTATTCTGACGTTCGTGCTGTCGTTGATACTGCTGCTTGCGGTTGCCGGTATTTTCTTCGGAACCTACCTCATGGACGGTTTGGTATTCTATGAAATCGTGCCGGAACGGTTCACCGATTTGGTGCTTACACTCATCCGTTACGGCTCCTTGGTGGGCTTGTTTCTGAGCAATACGTGCGTGATTTATTATTTCGTGCCGCCCGTGCACGACAAATGGCCGCTGCTGTCGGCCGGCGCGGTGGTGGCCACGCTGCTCATCTTCTTGGTGTCGTTCCTCTTCACGCTTTACGTCCGGATTTTCAATTCCTACAACACCTTCTATGGCTCCATTGGGGCACTGGTGGGCTTCATGGTATGGCTGGAATTCGTGTGCATGACGCTCATCATCGGGTTCGAAGTCAACGTGAGCATGGATGCCGTCACGGGGCGTCGGCGCCAGATGCTGCGCGAACAGATGAAGTTGAAAAACGGAGAATGAGCCATTGATTGTGAGCGGAATAACAGAATTCGTGATAAAAATTCGCCATTCTTCCTTCCTCATTCCTCATTCGTTCTTACTTTTGCACTCCCCAATCACTCGGGGAACCTGTTAGAGAGGTGGCAGAGTGGTCGAATGCGACGGTTTCGAAAACCGTTATACCGGCAACGGTATCGGGGGTTCGAATCCCCCCTTCTCTACTAAAGGCTTTTTCTGCGCTGGGAAAAGCCTTTTTCATGAATGAGTACCAGTGCAACCAAGCAGCTATAGAGAGCTGGCAGAGTGGTCGATTGCGGCGGTCTTGAAAACCGTTGAGGGTTAAACCTCCGGGGGTTCGAATCCCTCGCTCTCTACATAAAGCCCCGTTTCCATCGTGGAAACGGGGCTTTTGCTTTTTTAAGAACAACTCAAGGAATCTGTGGCTGCATGAATAGAGCGTCCGGGCCTGCACCGCCTCAATGCGCGACAGCCTGAGCCGGGCTCGGCGGCCTGGGCGCGGCGGGGAGTTCGGGAGCCATTAGCCGCCCGACTCAAACCCGGGGTAGAGCAGCATGCCGCCGTCGGCGAACAGGGTGGTGCCGGTGATGTAATCGGCCTCGTCGGAAGCCAGCCAGGCGGCCACCTGCCCGATGTCCTCGGGCTGCCCCACGCGGCCGTAGGGAATGAGGCGGAGCAGGCTTTCCACTTCTTCGGGAGTATCGCGGGCCTCCTCGTTGATGGGCGTGGCGATGGCGCCCGGGCCGATGCCGTTCACCCGAATGCGGTGCGCGGCCAGCTCCTGGGCCATGCTTTTCATGAGCAGCATGACGCCCCCTTTGCTGGCGGCGTAATTGACGTGCCCGGCCCAGGGAATGACCTCATGCACCGAACTCATGCAGATGATTTTGCCCGTGGCCTTGGAAATATCGGGTTGCGGGCCCCGGCGCAAAAACTCGCGGGCCGCCTCGCGGGCGCACAGAAACTGCCCGGTCAGGTTCACGTCCAGCACTTTTTGCCACTGGGCTAGGGTCATGTCCACAAACTTGGCGTCCTGCTGAATGCCGGCGTTGGCCACCAGGATGTGCACCGTGCCGTAGCGCTGGACGGTTTCGGCGAACAGGGCCTGCACCTCGTCTTCGCGGCTCACGTCGGCGCGCATGCTGAAGGCGCGGCCGCCCGCCGCTTCGATGTCGCGGACCACGGCGTCGGCTCCCTCGGGGTGGCCGGAGTAGTTGACGGCCACGGCAGCGCCCGCGGCGGCCAGGGCGCGCGCCACGGCGGCCCCAATGCCCGAGCTGGCGCCCGTGACGAGGGCCACTTGGTGGGCGAGTCGTTGTGAAGTTACAGCCATGAGCAGCCAGGCGAAAGGTGAATAAGTCAGAAACGCGCCTTTCTTCCGTGCTTACGGCAAGTGAATGAGGAGCGTTGGAGGCGAAGCAGCGGCTGGCCCGCCCGATATGCTGGGAGGGTATTCGAAAGGGCTACGGGCGGGTGGGGGAGAATGTGGCTGCGAAGGCAATCTACTTTTCGTCAACTACCAGGAACTGGGAATAGGCGGCATAAGTGGTTTGTACAGGCGATTATGCGGTACGACAAGTCCCGCGCACTTCTCGAAAAGCCTCGTTTGTGGTACGGAAAGGCAGCCTTTGCTTTCTCGGGCAACCGTTATTTTTGGTCATGCAATTGCTTTTCCACTACATTCCTGGCCTGCTACTTCTTGGGTTGGGCATGGGGTACAGCCGCTGGAAACGCAAGCTGACTCTGGCGGGCGTGTGGACGGGAGGGGCCGTTGGGGCGTGCATACTTCTGGGAGCGGGATACACGGGGCTGACGCAGCTGGCCCTCTTCTTTGCCTTGGGCACGGCGGCCTCGGCGTGGCGGGTGGCCGACAAGCGCCGGCTGGGCCTAGCCGAGGAAAACAAAGGACAGCGCACCGCCGGGCAGGTGCTGGCCAATGCCGGGGTAGCGGCCGTACTGGGGCTGCTGAGCTGGCGCCTGGCCGCCTTCGCGCCACTGGGGCAACTGATGCTGGCCGGCAGCTTTGCCGCTGCCACCGCCGACACGCTGGCTTCGGAGCTGGGCAACGTCTACGGGAGCCGCTACGTGAACGTCCTCACCTTTCGGCCCGACACGCGGGGCGAAAACGGCGTGGTGAGCGTGGAAGGTACTTTGCTGGGGGTAGCGGGCAGCGGCGTGCTGGCGGCGGCCTATTGTGCGGGGCAAGGGTGGGGCCCGTGGTTTTGGTGGCTGGTGCTGGCCGGCACCGTGGGCAATGTGGTCGACTCGCTGCTGGGCGCCACGCTCGAACGGCGCGGCGTGCTATCGAACAACGTGGTCAACTTCCTCAACACGCTGGCCGGCGCGTTGACGGCGGCGGTATTCGGCTGGCTGAATGGCTTTGCTTGAGAAGACTTGCAGACGCTTTGGTACGAAATAAAAGCCAGTGGCAAGTGCACACACCGCTCCGACAGCGGCACCTTTCGAACGAAGTCTAGCCTATATCAAGTCAAACGCACGGGCGTACTGGCCCAGCTCGAAGGACGAGGTGGCTTCTAGCTTGTGGCGCAGGTTGCGGCGGTGGGTATCCACGGTTTGGGCCGAGATGTACAGCATTTCCGCAATCTCCCCGGAGCTTTGGCCGCGGCTGATGCCGGCCAGCACTTGGCGCTCGCGGCTGGTGAGGCCGGCAAAGCGGGAGGTGTTGGCGCGAAGAAAGGCGTTTTCGTCCAACAGCCGCTGAATTTTAGCATTGAGGTGACTGTCCTTGTCGATGGCCGAGGACAAGCAGAGCGTAAGCAGCGGCTGGCCTTGCTGCCCCCGCGCCAGCACCCGCGCGGTGCTCAGGTGCAGTTCGAAGCTGCGCTGCGGCCCGGTGCGGACTTGTTGAAAGAACGAAATCGAATGGCTGGGGTCGTCGTGTTGGAGCAGGCCAACTATTTTGGGCACGTACTCGTGCGCTTCGTCGGGGTTGAAGTAGCGGGCGTAATATTCCTCTCCCATGGCCGTCAGTTCTGGCAGCGTGATGCGCAGCTGGGCCAGGCCCCGGGCCGACATGTACAGCACCCGGCGGCAGTCCTCGTTCAGCACAATCACCACGGCGGGCAGCAGGTCGGCCACGGCGGCAATCTCGGCTATTTTCTGCTCGATAAGTAGTTGGTCGGTCATGCGAAAAGCAGGCGGATGGTGAAGATTCGGCGAAGAATTGCCCGCTAGTTAGTGCATGAATGGCCATATTCAAATACAGGCAGCTCACGCCCTATTGAGTACGTAACTGGTAGTTATGCGGAGACGAACACAAGCAGTAGCCTGTTGGCTGTTGCTGAAGGGTTGGACGTGAATGGCAACTAAAAAAATAACCACTTGAGTCATTGCCGCATTCGGCCTGCGCCGGTTCTGCCTATCCCCGTCGGCCAATAACCTTTCGGCTAGGGCGTCGTTCACTGACGACGTCCCACGGGGCACCTTTCGCCCAAAATTTGCAAACCGATGCAGGAGACCCATTCGCTTGAAGAGGTGTTGAACACCACTCAAAAGAAGCTGGCCTTTTTTCAGAACGTGGTGCTGGTAGCCGCCGCCGATGGCGAGCTCAGCGCCGCGGAAAGCGAGTTTCTTTTGCAGCTGGGCAACAAGCTGGGGCTGCAGCCGGAAGAAGTGATGCCCATTGCCGACAACCTGGGCGTGCTGAGCTTCGTGATGCCCGCCGAGGGCCTGCAGCGCACTTTGGAGCTGCAAACCCTGGTGCAGATGATGCTGCAAGACGGGGAAATTGATGCCCGCGAGTACGGCTTGTGTCAGGAATACGCGCACCGCATCGGGTACGGCAAAGGCATTCTGGACGACATGGTAAGCCAACTGGCCGGCGGGCCGCCCAACCCGTACCCCAACCCGCCCACAGTGAGCTAGGCCCCGGCTGTCGGAGGTGCCGAGAAGCGGGGCGCACCCGCGTTATTTGCGGAGCCGCGCGCCCCTAGCGCTGCCGCAACCCAGCCGATGAAAACCCTCGACGATTTGGTGCTGTTGGGCGACCCGCGCCTCTACGAAGTGTGCGCCCCGGTGCTCGAATCGGAGCTGCCACTGGTGGCGGGCTGGGTGGCCGACCTGCACAACGTGATGAGCGAAATTCGGGCGAAGTACCAGTTTGGGCGGGGCATTGCGGCCCCGCAAATTGGGGTAATGAAGCGGCTGGTGTACCTGAACATCGACCGGCCCATCGTGATGCTCAATCCTGAACTGGGCGACGCCAGCCCCGACCTGTTTGAGCTGTGGGACGACTGCATGAGCTTCCCCAACCTGCTGGTGCGGGTGCGCCGCCATCAGCAAGTGACCGTGCGCTACCGCGACGAGCACTGGCAACCCCAAACCTGGACGGTGCAAGACGGACTCTCGGAGCTGCTACAGCACGAATGCGACCACCTCGACGGCGTGCTGTGCACCATGCGGGCCATCGACCAGCAGTCTTTTCGCTGGAACAAGTAAGCGCCGGCGTGGTCGCTAGGTGCTGAATACGGGGTTGGCGTCCAGGTAATTCCAAACCCAGCGCAGCAACACCACCCCGCCCCAGGCCACCAGGCCGAACACCACCAAGAAACCCAGCAACAGCAGCGCCACCAGCCCCTTGCCGCTGCCGGTGTGCCGGCCCTCGGCGTAATGCCGCCGCAACAGGGCCACGTTGCGCTCGTTGCTCTTGTAGGCAAAGTCGAACAGGTTGCCCAGGATGGGAATGGCGCCGATGATGGTGTCAAGCAGGATGTTGAACGCCATGCGGACCACCACCGCGCCGCTGGCCCCGTGGCGCAGCATGGTGAGCAGCAAAGCCCCCGACACGGCCAGCGTCGAAAGGTCGCCCACCACGGGCAGCAGCCCCAGCAGCGGGTCGAGGCCGAAGCGGAAGCGGGTGCCTGGCAACTGGAACTGGCTGTCCATGAGACGGGCAATGCGCTCCACCCAGCGCAGCCGCTCGTCGGCGTCGAAGGTGGCGGGCACGGGTGGGCGAGTGGGCTGAAGCATGGCGGTGGTTTTTTGTCCCTATACGCCCCAACGCGCCGAAAGGACATCCCGCCGGCGTGACGCCGCGGAATGCCCTTTCTGGGTAAGTCTTCGCTTGGTCTAGGCTGTGTGGACAGCAAACCAAAAGAACCCTTGGTGTCCACACACCCTAGTTCGCCCGGAGGTTGTTTACTGGGTTCATGGTGGCGGCGCGTACGGCCTGATAGCCCACCGTGAGGAAGGCCACGGCCGCGGCCGTCAGCCCCGCCGCCACGAAGGCCCACAGCGGCATGTCGATGCGGTAGGCGAAGTCCTGCAGCCAACGGCTCATGGCCAGCCAGGCGGCGGGGAAGGCGATGACGGCGGCCACCAGCACCAGCACCAGGAACTCCTTCGAGAGCAGGCCCACGATGTTGCCCACGCTGGCACCCAGCACTTTCCGGATGCCAATTTCCTTTTTGCGGCGCTCGGCGGCGTAGGTGGCTAGGCCAAACAGCCCGAGGCAGCCCACGAAAATGGCGATGCCGGTGAAAATCCAGAGCAGCGACTTGAGCTTGTCTTCGGCCTTGTACATCTGGTCGAAGTTGTCGTCCAGGAACTTGTATTCGATGGGGCTTTCAGGGCTGAACTTGGCCCATACCTGCTTCACGCCCTCCACCGAGCTGCCGAAGTTGTCGGCCTTGAGCTTCACAGCTACTTTCCAGTAGGCGCCGGGGAAAATTTGAAGCACGGCCGGCTCCAGCTTGTCGTAGAGGCTCTTGTAATGGAAATCCTTCACCACGCCAATCACCTTGCCAATTTTCAAGGAATCGGGGTTTTTGTCGCTCCATACCTTCCACTTCAGGGTTTGGCCCAGGGCCTTATCGGGCGTGCCGAACCCGAGTTCTTTCACGGCCGTCTCGTTGATGATGAAGGCCTGGTCTTTGTCGGTTTTCATTTTCTGGGAGAAGTCACGGCCCGTCACCAGCTGTAGGCCCAGGGTTTTGAGGTAGTCGTAGTCCACCATCAGCTGGGTCACGCTTTTCTCCTTGTCCTCGCCGTTGGTGGGCACGATAATGCCGTCGCCGGCCACCTGGTCGCCGGGAAAGCCGTAGCCAATGCTGGCTGAGGCCACGCCCGGCACTTGCTGCAGCTCGTTCTTAAACGTGTCGTAGTGCTTGTTCATGTTGTCGCCCCGCATGGGGAAAAACATGATTTGGTCGCGATTGAAACCCAAGTCCTTGTTGTGCAGGTAGCTCACCTGGCGGAACACCACCAGCGCGCACACTATCAGGAACACCGACAGCGCGAATTGCACCACAATCAGGCCGTGCCGCAGCCATTGCACGCGGCCGAATACGCCGTCGGTCACCACGGCGCTTTTCAGCACCTTCACCGGCTGGAAGCTGGAGAGCACCAGCGCCGGGTAGAAGCCCGCCACCAGCCCGACCACCACGGTCAGCAGCACCAACACACCCAGCAGCGCGGGGTTAGTGAGCAGGTCAAACGTCATGGTTTTACCCGTGAAGGCATTCAGCGAAGGCAGGAGCAGAGCTGTGAGCACTGTAGCCAGCACCACGCTCACTAGCGTGAGCAGCACGGTTTCGCTCAGAAACTGGAGCATCAGCTGCTCGCGGCTGGCCCCGATGGTTTTACGGATGCCCACTTCTTTGGCCCGCTGCATCGACTTGGCCGTGGACAGGTTCACGAAGTTGAAGCCGGCAATGAGCAGAATGAACGCCGCAATGAAGCTCAGCGCCTTCACGTAGGTGATGTTGCCCTTCACCGACGAGTCGTACTTGAAGCTGGAGGAATACAGGTGCACTTCGCGCAGGGGCTGCAAAAACGAAAGGTCCGTCACCTTGTCGTCCTCGGGCAAGGTCGGGTTCACCTTCTCGGCCACGAAGCTCCGCAGCTTGGCCTGGGTCTGCTGGGCGTCAGTGCCGGGCCGCAGCTTCACGTAAGTGAAAAACTGTTGCCAGCCCCACTTTTTCATGCGCTCTTTGGGCAACTGAGCCGCCGAAAGCGGAATAACGGAATTGACCTTCAGGTGGAATTTGGACAGGTTATTTTGCAAAACGCCCTTCACGATGAAGCTCGTTTTATTCATCTTAATCTCCTTGCCCACTGGGTTTTCGTTGCCGAAAAAGCTCTTGGCCACGTCCTCGGCCAGCACCATCGACGTGGGCGCGTCCAGCGCGTGGGCGGCCGAGCCGTGTTTGAAGTCCAGCGGGAAAATCTCGAAGAAGGTGGAGTCGGCGATTAGGCCGTTTTCGACATAAATTTTCTTGTCGCCCACTTCCAGCAAATCCACTGACGACTCCATCAGGATGCGCGTGGTTTGCTCCACTTCCGGAAACTCCTGCTTCATCGTGGTGGCGTACATGGGCGGCACGGGTGCCAAGGCTTCCGGCGTTTCGGTCGTGGTGCGCTCCGAGTACACGCGGTAAATCCGGTCGCCGTTGGGCACGAACTTGTCGAATTGCAGCTCGTCGTACACGAAAAGCCCAATCAGTAGGCAGGCGGTGAGGCCCAGCGCCAGCCCGGCAATGTTGAGGAAGGAGAAGCCTTTGTGCCGGACGAGGTTCCGGTAGGCCACGAGGAAATAGTTCTTAAGCATGACTTCTGAGCAGATAAAGAGGTGAATGAGCTGGCGGGACGAGTACCTCGAAATTTTATTTCGGCTCGCCAGAATGTTTCTCGCAGTTGTTCTCACGGGCCGAAATGAAATTTCGGGGTACTCGTCCCGCCAGTTTTTTAGGCCGGGAAGGCCTGGTGCACGTTTTCAAGCACCACCTGCCCGTCGAGCAGGCGAATGACGCGGTGGGCGTAGCGGGCGTCGTGCTCGGAGTGCGTGACCATGATGATGGTGGTGCCGGCCTCGTTGAGCTCCGTGAGCAGCTCCATCACCTCGTTACCGTTGCTTGAGTCGAGGTTACCAGTGGGTTCGTCGGCCAAAATTAGGCCGGGGCTGTTCACCACGGCGCGGGCCACGGCCACGCGCTGCTGCTGCCCGCCCGAGAGCTGCTGCGGGAAGTGGTTGCGGCGGTGCATTATTTGCATTTTCTCCAGCACGCGGGCCACTTTCTCCTGGCGCTGGGCCGCGCCCATGCCCAGGTAAATGAGCGGCAGCTCCACGTTTTCGGCCACCGTCAGTTCGTCAATCAGGTTGAAGCTCTGGAACACGAAGCCGATGTGCTTCTTGCGCAGCTCGGCGCGGCGGCGCTCGGGCGCATGGGCCACCTCAGTGCCCGCAAAGGCGAAGCTGCCGCCGTCCGGCTCGTCGAGCAGCCCCAAGATGTTGAGAAGCGTGGACTTGCCGCAGCCGCTCGGTCCCATGATGGCCACAAACTCGCCTTCGTTCACCGCCAGCGACACGTTGTTCAGGGCCTTGGTCTGCACCTCGTCGGTGCGGTAAATTTTCTCCAGGTTTTCGATTTTAATCATGGGAGTAAGAAGTGGGCTGGTGAAAGTGAAAAGGTAATTTTTGCAGAAAAAGGTGAGAAAAGCAGGGTGTAGTTTTTTGTAGTTAACCTTGATGATTAGTCCAATAGAACGTCATGCTGAGCGCCGTCGAAACAGCTCTACCTCTTCGTTGCAGCGAATCGAAAGCACTCACCAATTAATTACTCTCGTGGTAGAGATGCTTCGACTGCGCTCAGCATGACCGTTCTTATTTTGGTGCAGAATGTTTAAGCTATTGGGCTTTTGCTTTGAGTTCTAGCTCGCCCATGTTCTCGTAGCCCTCGTAGCTGGAGGTGATGACACGGTCGCCGGGTTTGAGGCCCTCGAGCACTTCGTAATAGTCGGGGTTTTGGCGGCCCAGGCGGATATCGGCTTTGTAAGCTTTCGCGCCGTCTTCGCTGACTTTGAAAATCCAGTTGCCGCCGGTTTTCTGGTTGAAGCCGCCTTTGGGCACGCGCAGGGCCACGGTCTGGTCGCTCAGGGCCAGGCGCACGGGCAACGACTGGCCTTGTGCCAGCCCCGTGGGCCCGGCGCCGGTGAACTCCATGTCGACTTGCACGCCCTTGGCTACTTGCGAGAAAATCTTCTTCACGCTTAGCGGGTACATCTTGCCATTGACGTTGATTTCGCCCTTTTGGCCGGGGAAAATGCGTGAGATGTAGTACTGGTCCACAGTGGCGCGCACTTTCAGGCCAGTCAGCATGTCGAGCTGGCCAATGCGCTGGCCGCGGCTCTTCAACTCCCCAATTTCCGCGTTGAGCGAGGTGATGCGGCCCGCCGCGGGCGCCTTGATGGTGAGGTCGTCGAGCTTGTGGCGCATCAGGGCCAGGTTGCCTTGCATGCGGTTCACCGACTGCTGCATCTGGTTGATTTGCTCGCGCATGGCCAGCGAGTCCTGCCGCAGGGCCTGGCGGCTGAGCTGCCGCCGCCGCACCTGGTAGTCATAGGCGTTCTTGGTTTGCTGGTACTCCTGGCGGGCTATTACCTTCTGGTCGTAGAGGCTTTTGTTCAGATCGAACAGGCGCTTGGCTTCGCGCAACTGGTTCTCGATTTCGGCCTGCTGGTTGAGCTGCTGAATGCGGTTTTGCTGGAGCAGGTTGCGCGTGTTTTGCAGGTTGTTCATCAGGTCGAATACCGCGGTTTCGCGGTTCACCATTTCCAGCTGCAAGTCGGTGTTGGCGAGCTGAATGATGGGCTGGCCGGGGGCGAGGGCGGCACCGTCTTCCACCAGAATGCGCTGCACCGTGCCGCCCTCCGGTGCGTCGAGGTAGATGGTCTTGATGGGCATCACCACGCCATCGACGGGCACAAACTCCTGGAATGGCCCCCGCGTTACTGGGCTAATGGTAATGCGCTCGGGGTCGATGTTGAGCTTGGCTGGTCCGGCCGAGGTGAGCAGCAGCGCCGCCACCGCCAGGACCACCAGGGCAAAAGCGCCCAGCAGCATCAGCTTGGCCGGCGTCCAGGTTTTCTTTTGAATCAGTTCGTCCATGTGCTGGGAAGCAATTGCGTAGCCTTATTGAAAGGCCCTTGCCACAACACACGAAGAACGATGCCATTTCAATAAATACCTGGTAATTAATAAGTTAATTTTAAAGTCAATGTTGTGCGCGCCAAAAGCGTCCGCTTTCGATACAACAACCGTCCGCTTCTGATACAGCGCGGCAACGGCGCGCGGTCCAAAGCATCTATCAGAAGCTGCGGAGGCGCTTTTTAGAAACTAGTACAATTGTGGCTAGGCCAGTTCGCAGTAGCGCGAACTTTGTAGTTCGCGTCCCCGCGCCG
>NZ_DASVSI010000107.1:0-30679 GCF_036388155.1 Hymenobacter sp.
CGTTGAGGCTTCCAAAGGGGAAGGCTTCAATCCTGGCGAAATGATTTTGGAACACATCGGCGATTCGCACGAGTGGCACCTCGCCACCCTGGGCGAAGGCGAGCACGCCACCCACATCAGCTTGCCGCTGCCCATCATCGCCTACCAGCCCGGCAAGGGCTTGAACGTGTTTTCGGGCAGCCAACTGGCCCACGGCCACAGCCACAACGGCCTGAAGCTGGAAGAAGACAAATTGGTGGCCGAAAACGGCAGCAAAGTCTACGATTTCTCCATCACCAAGAACACCGCCTCGCTGCTGTTCAGCGCTATCCTGATGGTGTTGGTGTTCACCGCCGTTGCCCGTGGCTATAAAAAGAACCACGGCCGCGCGCCCAAGGGCCTGCAGTCGTTCTTCGAGCCCATCATCATCTTCATCCGCGACGAAATCGCCAAGAAGAACATCGGCCCCAAGTACGAGCGCTACATGCCGTACCTGCTCACGGCCTTCTTCTTCATTTGGTTCAACAACTTGTTGGGCCTAATGCCTGGCGCGGCCAACCTCAGCGGCAACATCGCCGTGACCTTGGTGCTGGCTGTGCTCACCCTGATTATCACGCTGGCTTCCAGCAACAAGAACTACTGGGCTCACATCTTCGCCACGCCCGGCGTGCCGAAGCCGCTGTTGCCCATCATGATTGTGGTGGAATTCCTGGGCATCTTCACCAAGCCCTTCTCCCTGATGATTCGTCTGTTTGCCAACATCACGGCCGGACACATCGTGGTATTGAGCTTCATTAGCCTGGTGTTCATCTTCAAGTCGTGGGCCGTGGCCCCAGTTACGCTGGCTTTCGGCTTGTTCATCAACATCCTCGAATTGCTGGTGGCCATTCTGCAGGCCTTCATCTTCACGCTGCTCACCGCCATGTACATCGGCGGCGCGGTGGAAGAGCACCACGACGCTGACCTTCAGATTGGCGGTGGCCATACTGCCGACCAGGCGCACGCCCACGCCCATTAATCAAGACTTATTAGGCAGGCCTCGTGCCTGACCTGCCGGTTGCTTTAGTCGGACCGCAGCACTCCCCCCCCCCGCTGCGGGATTGGCTAGCTTTTTCTCTTCCCCATTTTTCTTTTTTTTATGCTTCTTTCTTTGTTGTTGCAGGCTGTTGCTCAAATGGCTACTAACTACGGTCCTGGTTTGGCCGTAATGGGTGCCGGTATCGGTGCAGGTCTGGTTGCTTTGGGCGTAGGCCTGGGCATTGGTCGCATTGGCGGCAGCGCCATGGATGCCATCGGTCGTCAGCCCGATGCTTCGGGCAAAATCCAGACGGCTATGATTATCGCCGCCGCTCTGATTGAAGGTCTGGGCCTGTTCGCAGTCGTAGTCTGCGTACTTATCTGGACCAAGCTCTAAGATGAAACGCCGGGCTTCGGGCCCGGAAGTAGTTGGAAGCCCGCCGCCCGCTGCTGCCTATGCAGTTGGCGCGGCGGGCTTACCTGCTCCTACTGCAAGTAGCTGCTTTAACCGGCCTTATTCGGCGGTTCTTTAAAATCAATATTCCTTATGCCAGCTTTCTTAAATCCTGAACTCGGCCTGATTTTCTGGCAACTGGTTATCTTCCTGTTGGTGTTGTTTCTGCTGGCGAAGTTCGCCTGGCGGCCCATTCTGCTTTCCCTCAAAGAGCGGGAGGACACCATTGACAACGCGCTGCGCATGGCCGACCAGGCCAAGATTGAAATGCAGCAGCTGAAAGCTGGCAACGAGAAGTTGCTGGCCGACGCCCGCCACGAGCGCGACCGCATGATGCAGGAAGCCACCGTGATGGCCAACCAGCACCGCGAAGCCGAGCGCGCCCGCGCCACGGCCGAAGCCAACACCATCATCCAGCAAGCCCGCGAAGCCATCCAACAGGAAAAAAACGCGGCCCTGGCCGAAGTGAAAAACACCGCCGCCCAGCTGTCGGTCGACATCGCCGAGCGCATCCTGCGCCGCGAGCTGGCCGAGCCCGCTGCTCAAACGCAGCTGGTGGATTCGTATTTGAAAGACGTAAAATTGAATTAGTGATTAGTGGTTAGTGGTGAACGGTTAATTATTTGAACGTCAGCCCTCGCCTTTCCAAGGAACTAACCACTAACCGTTAATCATTAATCACTAAACATATGGCTGACCAACGAGTAGCGGCCCGCTACGCCAAGTCGCTCCTCGACTTGGGCAAGGACATGGGCACGCTGGATAGCGTAAAAGAGGACATGGACCTGCTGAGCAAGACCATGGCCGAAAGCCGCGAGCTGCGGCTGTTGCTGCGCAACCCGATTGTGAAGCACGACAAGAAGCTGGCCATCCTGAACGCCATCTTCAAAGGCAAGGTGTCGGACATGACCATGCGCTTCTTCACCATCCTCACCGAGAAAAACCGGGAGGCGGCGCTGGAAAGCATGGGCACCGAGTTCCAGGTGCAGTACAACGCCATGCAGGGCATCCAGATGGCGGAAGTGACTTCGGCCACCCCGCTCACGGCTGCTTCGCGCGCTGAGATGGAGAAGCTGGTTACCCAGCAAACCGGTCTCACCGAAGTGAAGCTCACCGAGAAGGTGGACCCCAGCCTCATCGGCGGTTTCATCCTGCGTGTTGGCGACAATCAGATTGACGATTCTGTGCGCACCGGCCTCCGCAAAATGCGCATCTCTTTGCAAGAAAATTCTTATCAGCAGAAGGTGTAGGCTGACAGTCGGTGTAGCGCGAACTTTGTAGTTCGCGTCTCCGCGCCGACAGCACCAAGCAACTGGCGCAGGGACGCGAACTACAGAGTTCGCGCTACAGCCCACCGACTACGCAATACCTAATACTAAATTCCCAAACCATGGCAGAAGTACGTCCGGACGAAGTATCCGCAATCCTGCGGCAGCAGCTGTCCAATTTCAAGTCCGAAGCCGAGCTGGAAGAAGTCGGCACCGTGTTGCAAGTCGGCGACGGCGTTGCCCGCATCTACGGACTGAGCAAGGCCCAAGCGGGCGAATTGATTGAGTTCGAGAACGGCCTGCAAGGCCTCGTGCTCAACCTCGAAGAAGACAACGTGGGCGCGGTACTGCTCGGCGACTACTCGGAAATCCGGGAAGGCGCCACGGTGAAGCGCACCAACAAAATCGCCTCCATCAAAGTGGGCGACGGCATCGTGGGCCGCGTGGTGAACACCCTCGGTCAGCCCATCGACGGCCGTGGCCCCATTGCTGGCGAACTGTACGAAATGCCCCTGGAGCGCAAGGCTCCCGGCGTAATCTACCGTCAGCCGGTGACTGAGCCCATGCAAACCGGCATCAAGTCAATTGACGCGATGATTCCGATTGGTCGTGGCCAGCGCGAGCTGATTATCGGTGACCGCCAGACCGGTAAGTCGGCTGTGGCCATCGATACCATCATCAACCAGCGCGAATTTTACGAAGCTGGTCAGCCAGTATTCTGCATCTACGTGGCCATTGGCCAGAAGGCTTCGACCATCGCCCAGGTGGTGCAGTCGCTGACCAAAGGCGGTGCCATGGACTACACCGTAGTGGTAGCTGCTCCGGCTGCTGACCCCGCTCCGCTACAGTTCTATGCGCCCTTCACCGGTGCTGCTATTGGTGAGTTCTTCCGCGACACGGGTCGTCCCGCGCTCGTAGTTTATGACGACTTGTCGAAGCAGGCCGTAGCTTACCGCGAGGTGTCGTTGCTGCTCCGTCGTCCTCCCGGACGCGAAGCGTATCCCGGCGACGTATTCTACCTGCACAGCCGCTTGCTCGAGCGCGCCGCTAAAATCAACTCGTCGGACGAAATCGCCCGCGACATGAACGACTTGCCTGAGAGCATCAAGCACTTGGTGAAAGGCGGCGGTTCGCTGACGGCTCTGCCGCTGATTGAGACGCAAGCGGGTGACGTATCGGCTTACATTCCGACCAACGTTATTTCCATCACCGACGGCCAGATTTTCCTCGAGACGAACTTGTTCAACTCGGGTGTGCGTCCGGCCATCAACGTGGGTATTTCGGTGTCGCGTGTGGGTGGTAACGCCCAGATTAAGTCGATGAAGAAAGTGGCCGGTACCCTGAAGCTCGACCAGGCCCAGTTCCGCGAGCTGGAAGCCTTCGCCAAATTCGGTTCCGACCTCGACGCCTCGACCAAGCTCACCATCGAGCGCGGCCGTCGCAACCTCGAAATCCTGAAGCAGCCCCAGTTCTCGCCTGTGAAGGTGGAAGACCAGGTGGCCATCATCTACGCCGCCACCAACGGCCTCCTCGACAGCGTGCCCGTGAACCGTGTGCGTGAGTTCGAGAAGGAGTTTGGTCAGGTGATGAACTCGCGCTACCCCGACGTGCTGAAGGCCCTGAAAGCTGGCAAGTTGGAGGATACCGCCACCAAGGCCATCCGCGAGGTAGCCAAGGACGTGTCGGCGAGCTACGCGACGAAGTAATTCAAGAATTGCATTTCAGCAGTCCTCTTCAGTAAAGGAATGAGCAAGGCATTAGTTGTTAAAAACAAGAAGTCAGGCGACCCGTTTTGGCGGGTTGTTCTACTTGTGTCTGCTCTCAGTGGATTCACTCACCGCGACGGCTTTGCTGAAGGAGTCAATGACTTTTGGCTCGCATTAAACGGGGAGTGTCCAACCGCCACCGCTGGAGATACTAAATAAGGATAAATGGCAAGCTTAAAAGAAGTCCGCAGCCGCATTCAGTCGGTGAGCAGCACGCAGCAGATTACCAAAGCCATGAAAATGGTGGCGGCCGCTAAGCTGCGCCGTGCCCAGGACAACATCGTTCGGATGCGGCCCTATGCCCAGCGCTTGAACACCATTCTGGCTAACCTGACGCGCACGGCCGACGCCGACATCGTGAGCGACTACGGCGTGGCCCGCGAGGTGCGCCGCGTGTTGGTCATTGCCGTGACTTCGGACCGTGGCCTGGCCGGCGCGTTCAACTCGAACGTGTTCAAGGGGGTGAACGCGGCCATTGCTGAGCGCTACGCTAACCTGCCAGCGGCCAACATTTCCTACCTGGCCATCGGCAAGAAGGCGCACGACTACTATGGCCGTCGCACCACGCTGGTGGGCAACTTCACCCACGTTTTCGCCAAACTCTCTTTCGAGACGGTACGCGAAGCCGCGGAAGTCGCTATGGAAGGTTTCCGCAACGGCACGTACGATGAGGTAGTGGTCGTATACAACGAATTCCGCAACGTAGCCACGCAGATTATCCGCACCGAGCAGTTGCTGCCCTTAGTGCCCGCTGCGGCGCCCGTTACGGCTTCGGCCACCGCAAACGTCGACTACCTGTTCGAGCCTTCGAAAGAGGAAATCGTGCAGACGCTGATTCCGCAGTCCATCAAGATTCAGCTCTACAAAGCAGTGTTGGAAAGCAATGCTTCGGAGCACGGCGCCCGCATGACAGCCATGGACAAAGCCACCGACAACGCGGGTGAGCTACTCAAGGCCCTCAAGTTGACTTACAACCGGACGCGTCAGGCAGCCATCACGACCGAGATTCTCGAAATCGTGGGCGGCGCCGAGGCGCTGGCGGCTGGGTAATTTTTCCCGGTGAACAGGTCATCCTGCTCCAAAAGATGTATCAAAAGACCTGCTCCTAATTGGGGCAGGTCTTTTTGCTTTAACGATGCTTGATGGATTGATGCTTGGTGGACTATTGAAGCGCAAGACAGTAGGAAGAAGCAAGGGTAGCTTTGCGGTTCGTCGGGAATGGAGGAGAGTTAGACGGGAAATCAGCCCAGTTGAACAACGACGGCATACGCTGCGCCGAAGCAGCCCGTTAAACACCCAGCCAACGGCCACCTGGCCTGCCAGCGGCGCGGAAACGCTCGAAATACCACCTCGCTCTTCCTCCTATGCTCGCTTCGGCGGCGCACCAAAATCACTCGTTCCACTATTCCTTCTTACTATCCGCTATGTTAACTGCTGCTTCTGCTCACTTCATGTCGGTGGGCCGCCAACTGGCCCTGCCACTGCCGTTATTCATGGTGTTGGCGGGGCCCGCAGCCCGCGCGCAGGCGCCTGCTTCCGTGGCCGCCGAGCCCAGCGCCCCCTCCTTGGCTGACGTAAGCGTGTACCCGAACCCGGCGCACATTCGGGCCACCGTGCAGGTGCCAGCCATGACGGGTACCACCCGCGCCACTGTCACGCTGACCGATGCGCAAGGCACCGTGGTGTTTGAGCAGCCCGTGAGCCTCATGGAAACCGGAGGCACCACGGAGGTGCCCCTGCTGGGCCGCAAGCCGGGATTGTACCGGGTGCAGGTGCAAGCCGGCGACCAGCGCGTGGCCAAGACGCTGAAGGTGGAATAAGGAGTTGCGCTTGCCTCGCAGCGTTCTAGACTAGCGGTGGCAGTGCCTGGGTTCAGGCGCTACGAATGCTTTCTCAGCACCCGAATGCTCACGCGCCGGTTGAGCGCGCGGTTGGCTGGCGTGGTGTTCGGCACCAGGGCGTATTTGGCACCGTATCCTTGCGCAAACATGCGGTAAAGGCGCACGCCTTGGTTGGCTAGCACCGTCATCACCGAGCGGGCCCGCGCTTCGCTAAATCGCAGGTCTTCCGGCCCCACGCCGGTGCTGTCGGTGTAGGCACCAATTTTTACCACCACGTCCGGAAACGTCTTGAGGATGCGGGCGACGTTGGTGAGTTGCTGCATCGATTCGGGCGTGAGCGTGGTTTGGCCTGGCTCGAAATACACGTGGTCAAAATCAACCCAGGCGCTGGCGCGGCTCACGGAATCGGCTTGCTTGGTAAACGCGGTCAATATGCCCTGCAAGCGTGCTTCGGTAGACGTCGCCCCCACGTTTTCGGTGCCTCCGCCGTTGGGCAGCGTGAGCACGGTGAGCCGGCCGGTATCGTGGATGTACACGTCGCGAACGGGGTCGTATCTGCCCGCGCTGGCAACGGAAGCGACGCGAGCCGCCGGCCTGCGCGGCTCGTCACGGGGCTGGGTGTCGGGGGCGGCGAGCACCGGAGGGCTGGCTGCCGGCAAGTCGGCTGCTTGCGACGCTTCGGCCGGTGGCGCGGCGACCGGAGGCGCCTCCGGAACAGCCGGCGCCACGGCCACTGGCGCCACCGGCGCAATGGCTGCGGGGGCAGGCGTGAGCGGTGTGGGCAGCGCTGTAGCAGGTGGGGAAGCCGCCGCGGGCCGCGCACCAAGGAGCATGCTGTGATTAAGCTGCTCACGTCCCAGAAAATAGCCAAAGCTCAGGGCCAGCAACAACATTCCGCCCAATTGCCACCGTTCGGCGCTGGCGGTGCCGGGCGTTGCGGCTAGCGCCATTTCATTTTCGGGATAGGGCCCAGCCATTCGGGAGGGGAGGTGGCGCGACGGCCCCAAGGCGGGGGGCTGCGTGGCGCCGGGCCGGGCGGTGGCCAGGGGCTGGCTGAGCCCCTGGAAACTGCGGGGGGCAGAAAGTGGCGGCGTTGCCGCGCCGGTGGCTTCCTGCTGAGAGTGCAGCCAGTGGGCAAATTCCGATGGGGTGAGGTAATTTTCCACCGCAAATTTTCCGAGCACGCCCAGCACGGCCGTCGCGGCCGTTTGCAGCAAGGTGCTGCTGGCCGCGGGTTGAATGTTGGCTTCCTCCGCAATCCGATGCACGGTGTGGCCGTAAGCATCGCCTAGCAGGTCCAGCAACAGGTCGGGGCCCCGCCCGTTTGGGACAAAGCTGGATGCGGAGGCAAGGTGCGTGAGCACTTCGGCCGCGTCGGCGTCGCGCACCAAATGCAGCAGCGTTTCGGGGCTGGTTCCTTGCTCGGCTTGGTGCAAGAACCCGCTGAGTACGGGTTGAACCGCTTGGCCCAATGCTTTTTTTACGCCCCATTTGGTTTCGCCAACTAGCACGCTGAGTTGGTTGATGACCTGGTCCGTGAAATAATGCCTTGCCGTTTCTACCACATCGTTGTTCATGGAACGGGTTGCTTGATTGCTGGATGCCAAGCTGCATTCAGTGCTGATAGGAAGGGATTTTGTTGGCAGAAACAGGTTTCGGCCGGCCGGGTAGAGGTGGAGCCGCTGGCCTTGAATGGTCGAAAAGCGCATGAGCTTCTTGCTGAGCACCGGGTTTCGGAACTCACCAACCAGCACTGCAATCTATTCATTTTATAAGAATAATTTATAAGGTCCGATTGCATAATCAGTTTCGGTGACGTTGCTGTGCCGCCTGCGGTGCCTCGTCGTTCGAACAACGTGGGGGCGGGAGACGCCAACGGGCGCGGCGCTACCTGGTGCCGGCCCCTACATTTGCCGGCCATGCTCCTCCCCAAGCTTCTGCCGCCCGACCTCGCCACGGCTGCCCTGCGCCGGCTGCGCCCTACTGCTACCCAACTCGCTGATTTCAAAGCCCACCTCACCGAGCTGCTCAAGCACCTCGACCCCACCAAGATTGAGCGGCACGGCGAGACCCACATTCTCGACTTTCTGCGGGCCGTGAGCAAGCCGGCCGGCGCGGGTAGCCGCTACGGCAACGTGAACGGCAAGCGCGACCTGGTGCTGCACCTGGGCGAGACGGCCGATACCCCGTTGCGGTGGTGCTGGAAGTGAAAGGCCCCAAGAACCCGGCCGAGATGCTCACCCCCGAGGACCTCAACCGCAAGGCGTTTCAGCAGCTGCTGCTCTACTACCTGGAGGACTGCAGCGACGACAAGGCCGACGACTTCAAGCGCCTCGTGGTGACGACCGGCTACGAGTGGTACATCTTCGACGCCGTGGATTTCCACCGGCTGTTCTGGAAGAATACGGCGCTGATGCAGGCCTACCGCGACTTCAAGGCCAAGGGCAAGGCCAGCACCGACACCGACTTCTTCTACAAGAGCATTGCCGGTCCAAGATGAAGGACAACGCCATGGCGATGCAGATACCGCAGGTGTCCCAACTCCCCATCCCGGCCGCCACCCCCGCCGAGCAAGCCGCCATTGCGGCCCTGGTCCAAACCATCCTCGACGCCAAAGCCGCCGACCCCGCCGCCGACACCGCCGCCCCCGAAGCCGCCGTGGATGCCGCCGTGGCCGCCCTCTACGGGGTAGCCCTGCCCGCGGCGGCGGCCGTGGCCGGGTAGCGCGGGGTGGCGTCGCTGCCCCGTTTGGCGGCTCGGAAGGCCCAGTTGGTCGCTCCGAGCCGCCAGTTGCTCGTTCCGAGCCTCCAACTGGTCGTTCGGAGGCTCCAATTGGTCGTTCCGAGCTTCCACTTGCTCGCTCCGAACGACCAACAAAAAGCTCCGAACCACGAATCGGTCGTTCGGAGCTTGCACGGGGCCGGGCAGCGCGGCCACTAGGTGGAAAGCGGCAGGTTGGGCCATGGGAGCGGGCCAGGGGGCGTAGACAGGAAACGACCTGTAACTACTAAACCCGTCATGCCGAGCGCAGCGCAGCATCTCGCCAGAGGCAGTGATTAGTTACTGCACGCGAGATGCTGCGCTGCGCTCGGCATGACGTTCTTTTAGCATGCTGTCCACCCCTAGGCCACGGGCGCGGGCTTCTTGGCCGCGCGGCCGGGGAAGCGCTGGCTCAGGTCGTCGTAGGCGGCCTGGGCGCCGGGCTGGCGCTGCTGGGCCAGGAACTTGATGTTTTGGTACACGGGCGAGGCCTGGCTCATGCCTTCGGAGCCGGCCAGCATCACGGTGCTGTTGAGGTCGAGGGCGAGCTGTTCGGCAAACTGCTCCAGGGGCGTGAGGTCGGTGGCCACGCCCACGTCCTGCTTCAGCTCGTCGTAGCTGATGAAGCCGGGCACGAAGGCGGGGGTGTTGGCGGCGTAGTCGAGCAGCTTGGTCATGAAGCTGACGGACTTGTCGCCCATTTTCACAATGTTCTTGCGCTCGTCCGGGGTGAGGGGGTGCAGGTAGGGCTCGAGCACGGCCCGGGCCTGCTTGAGGTGGTCGAGGGCTTCGGCAAGCTTGGCGGGCGGGATGGCAGCGGTAATCTGATTGGGCATGGGGTTGGGTAAGAATGGGTAGGAAAAAGAAGACCAGAAGCCCCAGCTGCCGGGCACTGGGCGGGCCACGCGGCCCGCCCCGGAAAGGTGAGGAATATCTTTGGAAATAAAGCAGTTAGCCGCAAAAACACTTCAACTAATCTTGGGTTACAGGCAGTGTCGTCCGTACTTTTGACGCAAATAGATACTTGAAACAATATTCTGGACAACTGGCAGCCCTGCTTTCGTCTTGGCCTTACCCCGGACGTGGCACTCCCTGTTAGTTGCATGAAACACTTCTCCTCCCTGGCCGCGCCTGCGGCCGCCGTTCGCCGTTTCAACTGCTACACGGGCCTGCTCGGGCTGCTGCTGGCCCTGCTGCCCTGGGCGGCCCGGGCCCAGGACCCCGTTTTCACCGAGGCGGTCAGTTTCAACCCCGAGGGCATTAGGGGTACCTCCGCCGGCCGGGCCACGGCCACCGACGCGGCGGGCAACCAATACGTGACGGGCAGCTTCACGGGCACCATCGTCCTGGGTGGCACCACGCTCGTCTCGCCAGCCGGCACCGACGTGTTCGTGGCCAAGCGCAGCGCTGGCACGGGGGCCTGGCTCTGGGCCGTGCGGGCCGGCGGCACCGGCAACGAACAGGGCCAGGGCATCGCCGTGGACGGCGAGGGCAACGTCTTGGTCACGGGCTTCTTCACGGGCACGGCCAGCTTCGCCACCAGCCCTACGGCCACCAGTTTCACCGCGGCGGGCGGCGACGACGTGTTCGTGGCCAAGCTCGCGGGCGCCGACGGAGCCTGCGCCTGGGCCGTGCGGGCCGGCGGCACCAGCGGCGACCAAGGCCTGGGCCTGGCCGTGGACGGCGGGGGCAACGCCTTGGTCACGGGCTTCTTTGTGGGCACGGCCAGCTTCGCCACGAGCCCTGCGGCTACTGCTCTGACCGCGGCGGGCAACTCCGACGTGTTCGTGGCCAAGTTCGCGGGCACCGGCGGGGCCTGCGCCTGGGCCGTGCGGGCCGGCGGCACCATCGGCGACCAGGGCCTGGGCCTGGCCGTGGACGGCGGGGGCAACGCCTTGGTCACGGGCTTCTTTACGGGGATGGCCAGCTTCGCCACCAGCCCCGCGGCCACCGTCCTGACCTCGGCGGGCAGCACCGACGTGTTCGTGGCCAAGTTCGGCGGGGCCAGCGGGGCCTGCGCCTGGGCCGTGCGGGCCGGCGGCATCGGCGGCGACCAGGGCCTGGGCCTGGCCGTGGACGGCGGGGGCAACGCCCTGGCCACGGGCATCTTTACGGGCACGGCCGATTTTGCCGGACCAGCCGATGCCACTGCCCCTGGCGCGGGGCTGTTTGCCGGGCAGCTGGCCGGGAGCACAGGTGCCTGGCAGGCCCCGGCGCTGGC
The DNA here is from genome assembly GCF_036388155.1 of Hymenobacter sp. NCBI lineage: Bacteria > Pseudomonadati > Bacteroidota > Cytophagia > Cytophagales > Hymenobacteraceae > Hymenobacter > Hymenobacter sp. The sequence continues at coordinate 11,307 of NZ_DASVSI010000107.1, forward strand.
CAATAACGGCAGCACCTCCGCCGGCCGGGCCACGGCCACCGACGCGGCGGGCAACCAATACGTGACGGGCAGCTTCACGGGCACCATCGTCCTGGGCGGCACCACGCTTGTCTCGGGGAGCAGCGACGACGTGTTCGTGGCCAAGCGCAGCGCTGGCACGGGGGCCTGGCTCTGGGCCGTGCGGGCCGGCGGCACCGGCAACGAACAGGGCCAGGGCATCGCCGTGGACGGGGGGGGCAACGTCTTGGTCACGGGCTTCTTCACGGGCACGGCCAGCTTCGCCACCAGCCCTACGGCCACTGCTCTGACCGCAGCGGGCAACTCCGACGTGTTCGTGGCCAAGCTCGCGGGCGCCGACGGAGCCTGGCTCTGGGCCGTGCGGGCCGGCGGCACCGGCGTTGACCAGGGCCAGGTCCTGGCCGTGGACGGCGGGGGCAACGCCCTGGTCACGGGCGTCTTTGTGGGCACGGCCAGCTTCGCCACCACCCCTACGGCCACTGCTCTGACCGCAGCGGGCAACTCCGACGTGTTCGTGGCCAAGCTCGCGGGCGCCGACGGAGCCTGCGCCTGGGCCGTGCGGGCCGGCGGCCCCGGCGGCGACCGGGGCCTGGGCCTGGCCGTGGACGGCGGGGGCAACGCACTGGCCACGGGCTTTTTCTCGGGCACGGCCAGCTTCGCCACCACCCCCGCGGCCACGGTCCTGGCCTCGGCGGGCGGCAACGACGTGTTCGTGGCCAAGCTCGCGGGCGCCGACGGGGCCTGGCTCTGGGCCGTGCCGGCCGGCGGTGCTTTCGACGACCAGGGCCAGGGCATCGCCGTCCACGGCGATGCCCTGGCCCTGGTCACGGGCACCTTTACGGCGGCGACGTTTGGCAGCGTTGTGCTGGTGGGCGGCCCCAGCGGCACTACCGCCTTTGTGGCGCGGCTGGGGCCACCCGCGCCCACCATCACCACCTTCACACCCACCAGCGGGCCGGTGGGCACGAGCGTCACCATCACGGGCACCAACTTGGGCAGCGCCAGCAGCGTGAGCTTCAACAACACGGCCCAGACCACCTTCGCCAGCAACAGCGCCACCGAAATCGTGCTGCTGGTGCCGGCCGGGGCCACCACCGGACCCCTAACGGTGACCACGCCCAGCGGTACCAGCGCCGCCAGCAGCCAGACCTTCACGGTCACGCCCACGCCCACCCTCACGGCCGTGGCCCCCAACCCCGGCGGGCTGGGCCAAGCCATCACCCTCACGGGCACCAACATGAGCAGCCCCACGGCGCTCACCATCAACGGGGCCGATGCCTTGGGTAATATCATCAGCAACACCGGCACCAGCCTGGTGGTGCGTGTGCCCGTAACGGCCGCTGCCAGCGGCAACGTGAGCCTCACCACGGCCGACGGCACGGCCACCGCTCCCTTCACGGTGATGGCGCCCCCCGGCAACGCCCTGGCGTTTGACGGGGCGAACGACTACGTGGTGCTGCCCAGTGGCCTGAACACGGCCAGCTTCACCTTCGAGGCCTGGGTGAACTATCAGGATAATGGCGACTGGACGCGCATCTTCGACTTCGGCACCACCTCCAACAACTGGATGCTGCTGGGGCCGAAGGCCGGCGTGGGCTACACGCCCGCCTCGGTGGGCAACATCTTCTTCAGCCTGAAGCAGAACGGCGTGAGCGACCAAACCATCTTCACCAGCACGCCGATGCCCGCCGGGCGCTGGCACCACCTGGCCGTGACGCTGGCCACGGTCGGGGGAACCACAACGGGCACCATTTACCTGAACGGGGTGGCCATTGGCACCAACGCCGCCATGACCCTCGACCCCACCGTGCTGGGCACGCTGACCTACAGCTGGCTCGGCCGCTCGGCCAACGGCGACCCGCACCTAAGAGCGTCGCTGGACGAGGTGCGCGTCTGGAACACGGCGCGCACGGCCGCTGAGGTGCAGGCCGACATGGCCGCGCCGGCCGCCGCGCCCTTCCCCGCCGCGCTGGTGTTCTACCTGAACATGGACCAGGGCGCCCCGGCCGGCCCCAACACCGGCCTGAACACCGCCTACGACCTGACCAGCGGTGCCGCCGCCGCCGCCACCAACTTTGCCCTGAACGGCGCCAGCAGCAATTGGGTGGAGAGCTACGCCATGGTAGTGCCCGTGGCCACAGTTTCCACTGCCCGCTCTGCCACGGGCTTCACCGCCAACTGGACGGCCCCGGCCCTGGGCACGGTCACGAGCTACCTGCTCGACGTGTCGCCCAACGCCGGTTTCACCGCGCCCATTACCGGTTCGCCGTTCACCATCGCGGCCCCGGCCACCAGCTACGTACTCACGGGGCTTGACCCCAACGGTCCCTATTTCTACCGCGTGCGCGCCCTCAACAGCGGCCTCGCAGTGCCCGACCAGGGGGCTTATTCCAACGCCGTTGGGCAGGCCACCCCGCTCCCGGTGGAGCTAAAAGCCTTCACGACTACACAAGTCGGTTCGGCCGTGCGCCTGGCCTGGGCCACCGCTTCGGAAAAGAACAGCGCCCGCTTCGAGGTGGAGCGCAGTTCTGACGGGCAGCGTTTTGCGGCCATCGGCACGGTGCCAGCGGCCGGCAACAGCAGCAGCGCCCGCGCCTACGAGTGGCTCGATGCCCAACTGCCGGCCAATGCCACCACGCTCTACTACCGCCTGCGGCAGGTTGATGTGGACGGCACGGCTGCCTACTCGCCAGTCCGTACGGTCGCACTTGCGGGCAAGGCCACCGCTGGCCTTTCGCTGGTGCCCAACCCAGCCCGGGCCACCACCCTGGCCGGCGCGGCGGCTGGCGCTTCGGTGCAAGTCTTCGACGCCACAGGACGGTGTGTGCTCACTGCTACGGCCGACGCTGCCGGCACGGCCGCCCTCTTGCTGCCCGCCGGGCTGGCCACCGGCGTGTACGTGGTTCGCACCGGGGCCCAGGTAGTCCGCCTCATGGTGCAATAACTAGCCAGCTTGACCCATTTAAAAAGCCTCGGTGTTCGACGCCGGGGCTTTTTCATGATGCTAGTCCAAGTGCATGTACTGCCGTTGGGCGCGCTGCTTGTCGGGCTTCGGGGCTTGGGGCTGTTGCGCCAATAGCTCTAGCAGCCGCTCGGGAGTGAAGCCGGTGAAGTCCTTGATGTAAGCCAGCGGGTTCTGGAAGTCTTTCTCTTTGAGCGTGGAGCCCACGGCCACGCAGCGCATGCCGGCCCGGTAAGCGGCCTGCTCGCCCAGCACGGCGTCTTCAAACACGATGCAGTCTTCGGGGCGGGCGCCCAGCTTGGCGGCGGCCACGGAGAAGGTGTCGGCGTGGGGCTTGCCCTTGTCCACATCTTCTTTGCCAATGATGACGTCGAAGTAGCGGCGCAAGTCGAGGTGGTCCACGATGTAGCTGATGGTTTCGGGCGGCGAGCCGGTGCCCAAGCCAATTTGAAAGCCGGCACCGCGGGCGGCTTCCAGAAACGCCACGAGGCCGGGCATGGCGCGGCGCTTGTTCCAATACAGCGTGCGGTAGAGGAACTCGCGCTGCGAGGCGTACTCTTTGAGCTGCTTGTCGGGCACGGGGCGTCGGAACACCGTCTTGAGGATGGTGGTGGCCGGCATGCCGTTGAGGCGCGCCAGGAGCTTGCGGGCGTTGGTGGTCAGGCCCAGGTCGCGGAACAGCAGCTGGAAAGCGCGGGCCTGCACGGGCGTGTTGTCGACGAGCACGCCGTCCATGTCAAAAATGAGGGTAGGAGTCATTGGAGCCGAGGAATGAAAAGAAACGTCATGCCGAGCGCAGCCGAGGCATCTCGCGCGGGGTAGTAATTCAATCGATTGTCATCCTGCGCGCAGAGCCAGATGACAGGTGGTTTGCCCCAGATGCCTCGGCTGCGCTCGGCATGACGTTCTGTTAACACGGGACTTCCAAACTGGGGGTATCTTTGCCGCTGCATAGCCTTACCCGCTTTCTATTGAAAAAGATATTTGCCCTGACCCTGGCCGCCGCGTTGGCCAGCCCCGTTTTTGCCCAAACTGCCAAGCCCCGAGCGGCTGCGTCCGCCAATGGCTCGGCTAATAAAAATGCTTCCGGCGCCCTGGCCCGGCCCAGGCTGGTGGTGGGCATCGTGGTGGACCAGATGCGCTACGACTACATCTACCGCTACTGGAGCAAGTTCGGCAAGGGCGGCTTCCGGCGCCTGTTGGGCGAGGGCTTCAGCTACGAGAACACCCACTACAACTACGTGCCCACCTACACCGGGCCGGGCCACGCCAGCATCTACACCGGCGCCACGCCCTCGGCCAACGGCATTGTGGGCAACAACTGGTTTGAGCGCGAAACCGGCAAAGGCACCTACGTCACCGAAGACAAAACCGTGCAGGGCGTGGGCAGCAGCGGCGCGGCCGGCCAGCAAAGCCCCCGCCACCTGATGACCACCACCATCACCGACGAGCTGCGCCTGGCCACCAACTTCCAGAGCAAGGTCATCGGGGTGTGCATCAAGGACCGGGGCAGCATTTTGCCGGCCGGGCACGCCGCCACCGCCGCCTATTGGTACGACGGCGGCAACGGCTCCTTCATCAGCAGCACCTTCTACCAGAAAGCGCTGCCCGACTGGGTGGTGAAGTTCAACCAGCGCGGGCTGGCCACCAAGTACCTCTCGCAGCCCTGGAACACGCTGCTGCCCATAGCCGAGTACACCGAAAGCTCGCCCGACAACGTGAGCTGGGAGTCGGCCTTCAAAGGCGAGGCCGCGCCCGTGTTTCCGCACAACCTGCCCACCATCAGCGGGGTGCCCGCGGCGGCCCGCAAAGACAACCAGCCCGGCCCTGCCCGCCAAACGGCTGCTGACGGCCAGAACACTTCGGCCACGCCCAAGGCCGGTGCCACGGCCGCCAACGCCGCCACCCCTAACCTGAGCTTGCTTTCCAGCACGCCCTTCGGCAACAGCATCACCACCGACATGGCCCTCGAAGCCGTCCGGGCTGAGCAGCTGGGCCAGCGCGGCTTCACCGATTTCCTGGCCCTGAGCTACAGCAGCACCGACTACGTGGGCCACCAGTTCGGGCCCAACTCCATAGAAGTGGAGGACACCTACCTGCGCCTCGACCAGGAGCTGGCTCGCCTATTTGCCACCCTCGACCAGACCGTGGGCAAGGGCCAGGCGTTGGTGTTCCTCACCGCCGACCACGCCGCCGCGCACTCGCCCGAGTTCCTGCACGCGCACAACCTGCCCGCCGGGGCCGTGAGCGCCAGCCTGATGCGCGACACCCTGCAAAACCGCCTCGTGCGTCGCCACGGTCCCGGCAACTGGGTGCTCGACTTCGAAAACCAGCAGGTGTACCTCAACCGCACCCTGGCCGCTCAGAAAAACATCAAGCTCCACGACCTGGCCGAGGAAGTAGTGCAGGTGATGGTGCAGCTGCCCGGCGTAAGCCGGGCCCTCACGGCCGAAGACATCCAGAAATCGCACTGGGAAAGCGGCACGCTCATGTACCTCGAAAACGGCTACTACCCCAAGCGCTGCGGCGACGTGCTGGTGGTACTAGAGCCGGGCTGGTACGAGGCGTACAGCTTTCCCGCCAAAGGCACCACGCACGGCTCGTCGTGGGCCTACGACACGCACGTGCCCCTCCTTTTTTGGGGCTGGCACGTAAAGCACGGCGAGTCGATGGCGCCCGCGTACGTGGTCGACATTGCGGCCACCCTGGCCCGCTTTCTCCGCATTCAGGAGCCGAGCGGGTGCAGCGGCACGCCGTTGTTGGAAGTGCTGCGGTGATTGATTTGCTGATTTTTGAATGTGCTGATGTGCTGCTCTGCTAGCTTCACGTTAATGGGAACGTGCGGAGGAAATGATTTTAGACAGAATCTTTCGGATGCTTAGCAGGCGGGGAAGCAGTTCGCCAGGACTTTCATAACTGGGCGCGTGGTGGCAGAGCAACAGCCAGTAGTCCGTTTCTTCTGCCTCTTTTGCCGCAATTTTGCATTTATGAATAAAGTCAGCGCGGCTTTCGGCACTTTGGGCTTCGCGCACGTTCGCTCCAATCGAAGTCCCGCTCTTCATCAACTGCTTGGTCATTACGTAGCGGTGCTGCGTTTCAAGGCGTTCGGTATAGTCAATAATCAGCAACGAAAACTCAAACGTCAGCCGAATAATCAGATTGTCTGTTTCAGGAATTGCCAAGCCGAAAATAGGTTAAGACTAACGCAGTACGAAACAAACTTACACCCTCTCGTTTCCCCCAACCTGTTCAGTAAGCGGGAGCACATCAGCACATCAGCACACCAAATAATCAGCACATCATTAAATGACCAACCACTTCAACCCCTGGCACGACGTGTCGCGCGGCGACGAAAATCCGCAAATCGTGCAGTCCATCATTGAAATCCCCAAAGGCAGCAAGGGCAAGTACGAGCTCGACAAAGAAAGCGGCCTGCTCAAGCTCGACCGCGTGCTGTTCTCGGCCGTGCACTACCCCGCCGCCTACGGCTTCATCCCGCAAACGTACTGCGACGACAAGGACCCGCTCGACATCCTGGTGCTTTGCTCGGTCGACATTGTGCCCATGTGCTTGGTGGAAGCCAAAGTCATCGGCGTGATGCAGATGGTGGACCAGGACGAGGAAGATGACAAAATCATCGCCGTGGCCGCCCACGACATTTCGGTGAACCACTACAACGACATCTCCGACCTGCCCCCACACACACTGCTGGAAATGCGCCGCTTCTTTGAGGACTACAAAGCCCTAGAGCACAACAAGCACGTGGTGGTGGAGCGCTTCATGGGCCGCGAAGACGCCTACCGCATCATCAACGACAGCATCAAGCTCTACGAAGAAACCTTCGGCGAGCGCGTAACGGCCAAGGCGCAGCTGGGGTAATTATTTGATGAGGTGATGTGCTGATGTGTGAACTGGTTAAGGTTCTAGTTTATACAGATACATCAGCACATTACCTCATCAGCACATCAAATAATCACTTTCCCCCTTTTTCCGTAAAGGCGAAGCATGGCTATCCAACGTCCTGCTTCGCCTTTTTGGCGTTTTTGTTACGAAAACAGTCTGATACTGGTGGTTACCACGATGACACTGCTGGCCTTGGTGGGGCAGGTAGTGACGGGGCTGCACGAGTACAACGAGGAGCTTGCCGAGATGGGGATGGCCGAGCTAACGACCGGCGATTACCTGCGGTCGGGCCATTTTCTGGAGGCCACGTTCGAGAACTGGGAAAGCGAGTTTTTGCAAATGGGCCTCTACGTGCTGCTCACGGTGTGGCTGCGCCAACGGGGCTCTTCCGAGTCGAAGAAGCTCTACGAAGAGGAGGAGGTGGACGCCGAGCCCGACCCATCCAAGGAAGATGCGCCCGGGCCCGTGCGGCGGGGCGGCCTGGTGCTGGCGCTGTACAAAAATTCGCTCAGCATTGCGTTTTTCACGCTGTTCCTCGTTTCGGTGTGGCTGCACGCCAAGGGCGGGGCCGAGGTGTACAGCATCGAGCAGGTGCACAGCGGCAAGTCGGCTGTGGGCGTGTGGGAATACATGCTCACCTCGCGGTTCTGGTTCGAATCGTTGCAGAACTGGCAGAGCGAATTCCTCAGCATTCTGAGCGTGGTGGGACTCAGCATCTTTCTGCGCCAGCACGGCTCTCCCCAAAGCAAACCCGTGGACGCGGCTTATTCTGAAACCGGTACGTAGCCTGCCCCCAACGGCGCTAATTTCGCGCCATGCCCGCCCGCGCCGAGACGTTACCCCCTGTGCCGCACCCGTCCGTGTTTCGACGGGGGCTCGACGCCGTCTTGTACAGCAGCGTGTGGCTGGCCGGGGCGGCGGCGGCCCAAACGGCCGTTACGTTCCGGCAAGTACCGGGCGGCGGGCCCGTGGCCTACCGGGTGGTCGTGCTGGTGTTTGCCGCCACGCTGCTCGTGTACAACCTCGACGCCGTGCTGCCCTTCAAGCACCGGCAGCCGGCGGGCGCGTCGGGGCGCAAAGCCTGGCAGCAGCGGCACCGCCGGGGGCTGGCGCTGCTGGCGGCCGTGGCGGCGCTGGTGGGCGGCGTGCTGTTTTTGGCCGACGGCTGGTGGCGCTACCTGCCCGCCTTGCTGCCCTTGGCGGCGCTGGCCCTGCTTTACTCCTGGCCGCTGCTCAGGTGGCATGGACAGCCCCGGGCCCTGCGCGAAGTGCCTCTGCTCAAGGTGTTTCTAATTGCGGGCGTTTGGTCGGCCATCACGGTTGGGCTTCCCATGCTCGCCGTGCACCACCCCCTGGCCGAGGCCGGCGAGCTCCTGGCGCAGCGGTTTTGCCTGGTGCTGGCCCTGGCCATCGTCTTCGACATCCGCGACCTGAGCCGTGACCGGGCCGCGGGCACGCGCACCTTTCCCGTGGTGCTGGGCCAGGCAAGGGCCAAGGCGGTGGCGCTGGCTTTCCTGGCCGGTGCCATGGCGTTTGGGTTGGAGCGCGGGGTGTCGCCCCTGGGGCTGGGCCTGACCGGCGTGTCGGCCGCCGCCATCGTTCTGCTGGCCCACGAGCGCCGCAGCGACTACTTCTTTGCCCTGCTGGCCGACGGCGTGCTGCTGGTGCCCGCCGCGGCCGCGTATTTGCTGTAACACAGGCGGCCTGAGCCGGGCTTGCTACCTTGCGAGGCAAATTTCTGGCACTTACTCGTTGCTACCATGGCCGTTGTTTCCCCTTCTACCGTGTTTCCGCTGGCGGGCTACGAGCGGTTGTGCTTCCTGAAAAACGTGGTCGACCATCCCCAGATAACCATCGGCGACTACACGTACTACGATGATTTCGAGGACGTCGCCAATTTTGAGCGCCGCGTGCGCTACTTGTTCGGCTTCACGGGCGACCGCCTCATCATCGGCAAGTTCTGCATGATTGCCTCCGGGGTGGAGTTTGTGATGAACGGCGCCAATCGGGGCTTGTATATCAATTGGGTGGTGAATCACTCTAAGCTCCAATTTATGCCCTCTAACGCAAAAACGGAAGCGCCCGCGTCTGCCAACGGGCGCTTCCGTTTAGAGGTTTTTAAATGCTCCACTAGTACTAATTGCCTTTGGCCTTGCGCCGTGCTACGATGTCGTTACCAATGAATGGTACTAATAACTTAGTTCCCAGCTAGTAAAACCAAGACTAATATTTTGGGTTCGGCACCATACATTTTTTGCATCTCGCTGCTGGAAGCTAGACCAACCAAATATGGCTTTTTTGTGAAAAGAGGGCTGTTACTCCTTAATGAACTTTTGGCGGAAGGTTCTGTGGCCGTCGGCTGCCGATATTATGTACAAGCCCGATGCCAAGTTGGACACATTCACCTTGCCATGTTCGTGCGATACCTTCACAGCGCGTCCGTGGGCGTCAGTGATAGTCACTTGCACAGCTTCATTGTTACCCGGCAACGTTATCTGTAGGCTGGCACTTGCCGGATTGGGATACAAGGCCAGCGTACTTGACGCCGGGGCTGATGCCGCGGTACCAGCGGACGATGCTGTGCTTCGGTAACTGCTGTTAATGTAGATGTTCCATTGCTGGCTCGCCACGCCAAAGTCATACCACTGGTTGGCCGCCAAGCCTTCCCTGGTTAGGTCACCCCCGCCGCCTATTTCGAGTACCAGACCACTATTGCGGTTCAATAGCTTGCATCGAACCCCTGTGGTGTAGACTTCCTGTAACGTGAGCCGCGCCCCACTTACGACGTCCACTAACCGCCATTGCTGTGCCGGGAGTCCGTAGCCGTCCCAAACGTTGGCCTTACGGCCAGGCTGGGCCAAGTCGCCGCCACCGCCGATTTCAAGCACCTGATTCGTGCTCCGATTGATGATGGAGAGGTAGCCATCGGCGTTGTATTCGCTAAAGGTCCATTCCTGCCCCCCAAGTAATAATTAGTCAATTGCTTAACGCTGTTGTCCTCCCCGGCCGATAGCACCTTGCCACTGTTGTAGTTTTCAATGCGGAACACGCCCGGAGTAGCGGCACTACGGTCAATGACGGTCCATTCCAATTTGCTTACGTATTCATCGGCATTTGGGCTAAGCACGACAGTGTTGGCCCCGGTAGTTCCACTATTTGGAAAGGGACCCGGAGCATCGGTACGCAATAGAAAAGGGGTTGAGTTGGGTTGATTGGGTAATTGATAGTTGCGCGAAATCGTTATCCTGCCATTTGGTAGCTCGGTGACAGTCCACACTAAGCGCGCCGTACTTTGCACGGGGTAGACCACCCTGTCATTAACAACTTGCTGAGCACTAGGAGGATATATCTGCAAGAACTGCCTGCTATTGCGGTTGGTGATTTCATAGCTGTTGCCGGTTGTGCCAACCCGCACAAATTCCCATTGTTGATTGGCGCCACCCCAGTAAGGCCACAGGTTGAAATTGTGATTGACAGCGTAGCGGTCGCTTCCGCCCACTTCCAAAGCAGTACCCGAATAGGCGTTGCGAATCTCGTAGACGTGACCGGGAATGGGGTTGAACTGTGCTTGGCTCGCGAAGGAGGTAAGCAGCATGCACAACAGGGCTGGTAGAAGGCGAGTAAGTGTTTTCACAAATTGAGGAAAAAAAGTTGGAAAGTGTTTTGGAAAAGTTGAAAATAAGTCGTTTGTCGCACGATACAGCCACTCTGTGCTGGCATTGGGAGAGCCCACTAAGGTTCTATATGGCGCGCATCAATTTGCGTTAGGGAGTAAAATGCGCTACTCTTATCACCAGTTGTTGTGGTTTAAGTGCGCGGAAAGATAGGCGAATTATATTCATAGTAGCTAATTATATAGCATATTTTCAGAAACAGATATATTTTTTATTTAGAAGAAATGCGAGTCTTGGCCACAATGTAGGTAGCCAAGTAAAGATAGGCGAGCACGGCCGGTCCGAAATAATCCTTTGTGCGACAGAAGGATGTTAATAAGCATCTGGCGCAAGTATTTTTAAAAGTGCTAGATAAATTTTAAATAAGCGAATAAGGGAGCAGGGACACGGAGCATGAGTGGCTTGTTGGTCAGAAAATATTTATATTATTTGTTTTTATGATATCGAGCAGGGCATAAACCATAGATGTGGGCCTAACCGGGGTGAACTATCGGCAACTGTTCGTATTTGCATCGGGTGCTATAGTATGGCATATATCATTTCAGCCTCAAACATATACGTTAGGGTATAAGCAGTGAGGGCCGTGGTTAAACGCAGGCAGTTGAGTGACAATGACAAATGTCAGCGCCGAACTTCCAGCCATCCTTTCATGGACGGGGCGGCTGGGCGGCGCAGGTGGTAAAAGTACACGCCATCGGGCAGGCCGGGGGCGGCCCAGTCCTGTTGATAACGGGGCGTGGTGTAAACGACCAGGCCCCACCGATTGTAGATAGTGAGGGCCCACGGGTCGGAACCCAGGCCGAGGATGATGAGCCGGTCGTTACGCCCGTCGCCATTAGGCGTGATGATGTTGGGCACGAGGACAGCAGATGCGGGGCAGTCGAAGAGGCGCACCCGGATGGAGTCGGTGGCGGTGCAAACGGACGTCGAAACGGTTACCCAGTAGGTTCCCGTTTGCGTGGGCGTAAACGTTGGGTTGGTCGAGCCGTCCTGCCACCGGTAGCGCACGCCCGGCAGGGTGACGTCGAGGACCAGCGGCGGCCCAGTATCGGCGCACACGGCCGTATCGCCGCCCAGGTGCAGCGCCGGCGGCGTGAGGTACGTAATGCGCACGGAGTCTCGCTGGCTGCAGCCCCCCGAATTGGTCGCCTCTACCCAATACGTACCCGGCGTGCGCACCGTGAACGTTTCCTGCGTGGAGCCGTCCTGCCAGCGAAACCCCAGGCCCGGCCCGCTGCTGCGCGGGTGCAGGCGCAGTACCTCTCCCACGCACACCACGGTATCGGCCCCGAGGCGTACCCGTGCGGGCGAGGCCGCGCCGATGTGGACGGTGTCGCTGTTCTGGCAGCCGGCGGCATTGGCCACGGTGACCCAGTATCGGCCCGGCGCGCGCACGGTGAAGGCCGGGCCGGCGGAGCCGTCCTGCCAGCGGTAGATAGCGCCGGCCGTTTCGGGCACGGCCAGGCGCCGCACCGTGCCAAGGCAGAGATTGAAATCGGGACCCAAATCGACCACTGGGCGCGGAGCAACCTGCAGCGCCGTGCGCAGCACCTGCCGGCCGCCTTCGGGAAAGTACAGCGTGAGGGCCACGGTATAAGCACCCGGCGTGGCGTAGGTGTGCGTGGGGTTGGACAAGCGCGATTGGTTGGCTACACCCGAAGCAGGGTCGCCGAAATCCCAGCGCACGGAATCCGCATCGTAGCCCGGCGGCAGGGCGAAAGGCTGGGCGACTCCTTGACACACGGGGCCTACAGGGGGCAGTCGCCATAGTTCGTGCGGCATGAAGCTAGGCAGACCTAAGGTAGAAGTCCGGGCATTCAGGGATTGGCCCTGGTCCTGGTAGGCGCAGGCCGCGCCTGGCCGGTTGGGAAGGGCGATGACGCCCAGAAATGCGGAAGGGGGCTGAAACCGCGCGACGTAAATGCGCCCATCGGGCCCGAGTTGTAAACTTCCCTTTATGCCCGTGTTGGGGAGGGAAGCCCCAGCCAGCAGGGCATTGGCCGCGTTGTAGCCTGGTACGGTCAGGTCGTACTGATACAGTGGGCTTTGCGGCGGGGTGGTGTTCAGGTACTTCGTGGCGTAAAGCTTAGTGCCATCGGGCGAGAATTCAACCCCGTAGTAACCACCGGGCTCCGGGCTGGTTAACAGCACGGGGTTGGTGATTTGCCCCGTGCGGGTATCGAAATCCAGTAATTCCAGCAAGCCCGTTGGGTAACCAGAGGCACTGACAGCGGCCAGCGCCAGCCGTCGGCTGTTGGGAGCCGCTTTTAGCTGACCTACCATCCCGCCCGACGTGCTGTTGTGCACGAAGCCATCGGGGCTGACGACCGGCGGGGACGGCAAGCCCGACGCCGTGAGCCGAAAAGCGTAGCACAGGTTGTTATTGCCGCCGAGAGCGATAATCCAAGAGTCGCGATGGTTGGCATGCAGCACGGCCGCCACCCGCTCGGTGGAGCTAGCTAGTAGGACGCTGTTTTTCTGCACAACCTCCCCAAGTCCGCTCTGCCGGCTCATATCCACAACTGAGTAGGTTAAAGCTTGTGCGTGGCCCTGAGCGGGCGGGGTAAAAACATAGAAAATACGGGTGCTGCCCGACAGGGGCACAATCAGGCTTTGTGTTGCCGAAGTGGTAAATTGCCCAGACAGGCCCAGGCCCGTGCCGTTGGTCATGACTTGGTGCTGGCGGTTCCACACGGTTTCGCCGTTGGTGTAAAACAGCAGGTTGCCCAACGAATCGGCCCGACTGCTGCAGCCCTCCGGCGCGGCCATGGCGCTGGTGGCCAGGGGGATGGGCGCATTTTGAATGGTGTTGAAATCCAGCGCGGCCTGGTTGCCGAAATACCATTGCGACGCTTGCAACTGGGCGGCAGCGGGTAGCACGGAGAACAATAGTCCCACGAGCAGCCAAGTTCGCAGAAAAATGAAGCAAGAAATCATGCCTTGAGCTTAATAGGGGTGCTTGTTAGTATCCGCAAACATCTGCAATTTAACCACCTATTGCGATGTCCCCGTCTTGGTTAAGGTTTGGTCTAAATGTTAATGTTCGATTTCACGGGCGACCGCCTCGTCATCGGCAAGTTCTGCATGATTGCCTCCGGGGTGGAGTTTGTGATGAACGGCGCCAACCACTTGAGCGACGCCGTGAGCGCCTACCCGTTTGCCGTGTTTGGGGGCGACTGGGCGGAGGCCATGGCGGGCAAGGCTTACCCAACCAAGGGAGACACACGGGTCGGCAACGACGTCTGGATTGGCTATCGGGCCACTATCATGCCGGGCGTGACCATCGGCGACGGGGCCATCATCGGGGCCTGCGCCGTGGTCACGCGCGACGTGCCGCCGTACACCATCGTGGGCGGCAACCCGGCGCGGGTCATCCGGCCGCGGTTCGACGCTGCCACCACCGCCCGCCTGCTGGCCCTGGCGTGGTGGCACTGGCCAGTGGAAAAAATTACCCGGCACGTGGCGCTGCTAACGGGCGACGTAGACGCTTTTTTGGCAGCAGCGGAGTCGGAAGTAAGAGCTGGGCCAACTTACCCTTCAACACCTTAAGAACTGTAGCTGGGTCTACACGGCCGCCAGCGCTGGGCCGATGTGCTGCACAATATCTCCCGCCACCAAGCCGGCTTGGCCGGTCTTAGCTGCCGCGAGGTCGCCGGCTTGGCCGTGGGCGTACACCGCCAGCCGCGCCGCATCGAAAGCCGAAAGTTGACCGTGCGCCCGCAACGCCAGCAACAGGCCCGTGAGCACGTCGCCGCTGCCGCCCGTGGCCATGCCGGGGTTGCCGGTGCTGTTGAAGTGCAGCTCGCCGGTGGGCGTGGCCAGGCAGGTATAGGCGCCTTTCAGGATAACCAAGCAGCGGTGGCGCTGGGCAAACGCGCGCAGCAGTTCGAGGCGGTGGTAGTCGTCGCGAGCCGGCTCGGTCAGGCGCTCGAATTCCTTGGGATGGGGGCTGAGAATGGTGTTTTCGGGCAGCAGCTTCAGCAACTGGCGGTGCTGGCCCAACAGGTTCAGGGCGTCGGCGTCGATGACGAGCGGCAGCGGGTGCGCCCGTCGGTCGGTGGGCTTCAAGGCGGTTTTTAGCAGTTTGCGCAGCACGGCTAGGGTGGCATCCTCCAGGCCCAGCCCTGGCCCGATGCCCACGGCTTGGTACGGCGCCAGCTTGGGCAACTTGCTGATGAAGTGAACCTGCGGGTCGGCCAGGCACATGGCTTCCGGCTGGCTGATTTGGAAGATGTCGTAGCCGCAACCGGGAATGTGGGCCGTGAGCAGGCCCACGCCGCCACGCAGGCAAGCGCCCGCCGCCAGCACGGCCGCGCCCATCTTGCCCCGGCTGCCGGCCAGCAGCAACGCGTGCCCAAACGTGCCTTTGTGGCTGAATCTGGGCCGGGGCGGCAGGGCACCGGCCACAGCCGCAGCGTCGGTGTAATGCCACGGAGTGTCAGTAGCGGCAACGAATGCCTCGCTCAGGCCGATGTCCTCCACGTGCCATTCTCCCACGTATTCTGCGTTTTGCGGCAGCAGGAAAGCCAGCTTGGGCCGGCCAAAGCTGACCGTGTGCTGGGCGCGCACCACCGCACTGCCGGCTGGCTGAGGGGCGTCGGCAAAGAGGCCGCTGGGCAGGTCAACGGCCACTACGCGGGTCTGGGCTTCGTTGAGCTTGGCTACCACGGCGGCGGCTAGCCCCTCCAGCGGACGACTGAGGCCCGTGCCAAACAGCGCATCGATGACCAAACCACGGGGAGAGAAGTCGGGCCATTCCGTTTCGCTTAGCTCCGTTACCGGCACGGCTTCGGGCAACACCTCGCGGTTGTGCTGCCAGTCAGGCGAATGGTTCTCGGCCGGCAGCAAGCCCACCCGCACCGGGAAGCCGGCCCCGTGCAGCAGCCGGGCCAGGGCCAGGCCGTCGCCGCCGTTGTTGCCGGGCCCGCAGAGCAGCAGCGTTTCGGTGGGCGGCTGGTAGCTGTATTCGCCGTAAAACCAAAACAGCAGGGCCTGAGCGGCGCGCTCCATGAGCTGAACGGAGGTAATGCCCTGCTCTTCGAGGGTGGCCTGGTCGAGCTGGCGGGTCTGGGCGGCGGAAAGGATTTTCATGGGTTCAAAAAATACAAGAGCGGCCAGTATGTGATTTATGGACTTTTCGCATCCTTTATTCGTCCAACAGTTCCTGAGCTATGCGCGCTTGTTTATTATTCTTTCTGCTCTACAGCTTTGCTGCTCAAGCACAACTTGTTCTTGAAGCGAACATTGACACGGCCACGTTGCGATTTATGTCCTGGCAGTTGCACGAAATTGCAACCGAGGAAGAAGCGCTGCGTGCCCAATGGTCTTCTCACTTTGGCCCGCTCCAACCATTGATGCTTTATCGAAAACCTGTTTACTGGCCGGAGGCTGACGTAGGGGGCGTTGACACGAGTGGAGTTTTTAGGTACAAATTATTTATGCTTCACCGCCCGGATACTACGGTCTTTACTGAGCCGGAGCTGCAAGCATTTAAACAGTACTGGAGGTTGCAGCCTTTTGCAAATCCTTTATCACCGCAGGACTTGCAGGGAATGGCTTTGGCTTACGCGTTGCTTTATCGGGGGCATTGGCCGGATTCCTTGACCACGCTCAAGGTAATTCGGAGAAAGTCGGCCCGCCGCCGGTACTGCGAGTTCACCCGGCCGCTGTTCAGCGCCGACCACCGATGGGTTGTAATCTGGCAGCACTTGCATTCCGGCATTGATGGCGACGGCTGGGCTGTGCTCCTGTACGAGCGCACCGCGGCCACTACCTGGCGGCTTTATAAAAAGGTTTTGGGCGCCAGCGTCAGCTACGACTACGTCCGCTAAACTTCCCGCTCCCAACCGGCGTTTACGAATCGCTCATTAGTACTTTCATCAGCTCGCTTTTTCTCTCGACATGCAAACCTGGAACGACGTCATCCGCCTCGCCAATAATCCCGCTCCTTCGCCTCGCCGCGTAGAGAAAACACCCGCCGAATGGCGCCAGCAACTCACCGCCGAGCAGTTCCACGTCACGCGGGAGCACGGCACCGAGCGCGCCTTCACCGGCGAGTACTGCGAGGCCCACGAGGCCGGCCTCTACGCCTGCGTGTGCTGCGGCACGCCGCTCTACGACTCGCGCACCAAGTTCGAGTCGGGCACCGGCTGGCCCAGCTTCACGCAGCCCGTCGACGAAAGCGCCATCCGCTACAAGAAAGACACGAGCTACGGCATGACCCGCGTGGAAGTGCTTTGCAACGTGTGCGATGCCCACCAGGGCCACGTCTTCCCCGACGGCCCGGCCCCCAGCGGCCTGCGTCTGTGCATCAACTCGGCCAGTATTAAACTGGTGACAGAACCGGTGGCGCAGTAGGCTGGAGCGCGGAAACGCACTAGCTTTGAACCTGATTGGCAAATATCTGTCAATCAGGTTTTTTATTGTTTTATATGTTCAAACGTTACCTTCTATTATCCTGTGCGGCCCTGCTGACCTACCACAGCCACGCCCAAACCCTCCCCGCCGTCGCAGTGAAAATGCCCGGTCAAGTGCCCGGCGCCCCAACCAAAGCCGCACGCACCACCAACACCGTTTCGCAGCTGCAGGAATTGCTGGTGCAGAACTGGAGCGCTGGCGGTGGTGCCTGGGTCGATTTTTCGCGGCAAGTGTACTCGCGCTACGCCACGCCCACGCTGCCCGGCACCATCCGCACCGACCGCAAAAGCGGCGGCGCTTGGGCGCAGAGTTTCGCGCACCGCTACCGCTACACCACCGCCGGCCAAATCCTGAGCGACTCGACCGACCAGTATCAGCAGGCGCCATTCGGCCCCTACACCGCCTCGCTGTTCACCTTCAACACCCCCAGCCAAGTGCGGTGGGAGTGGCTCAAGTTCCAGGACCCCACCAATCTTTCGGCCCCCTGGGATTCCATCAAGCGCGATTCGCACACCTACAACGCCGCGGGGCAGCGCACCCAGGTACTGGAAGAATTTTACACTCAGGGCTCCTTCTCCGCGGTGGCCCGGCAGCTGTGGAGCTACAACGCCCTGGGCCAGGTATCGGTGTACGAAACCCAAACCGACGGCGGTGGCACCTGGGACCCTTTGCAACGCGCCACCTACACTTATAATGCCGCCGGCAAGGTGCAGCAGTACCTGGTCGAATCGGCAGACTTCCTCACCGGCGTCTACGCCAACTCGTCCCGTCACACCCTCACATTTGATGCGCAAGGCCGAGAAATCCTTCTTGCTTCCGAGGACTGGGATAATGCTTGGGTGCCCCAGTCGCAAACGGCCTATGCTTATGCTACCAACGGGGACCCGACTACTGCCACTCTGCAGACTTGGAACCCCACCGCAAGCGCCTACCAAAACACGCAGCGCATCGTGCTGACATACGCCCAGGTCACCGCCACTCGCAACGCTTTACAAGCCAGCAGCCAACTGGCCGTGGCGCCCAACCCCGGCACCGAAGGCCTGGTGCACTATACCCTGCTGGCACCAGCCACTACCTCCGTGGAAGTACTTGACTTGACGGGCCGCCGCGTAGCCGTGGTTCAGGCCGCCGCCGCGCAAACCGCGGGCGCGCACGCCGTGTCGCTGGCCGGCACAGCGCTGGCCCCGGGCTTGTACGTAGTGCGCCTGCGCGCCGGCGCGCAGCACGCCCAAGTGAAGTGGGACAAGCGCTAGCGGCGCCTGTTGGCTGCTAACGGCGGCCATGTTCCAATCCTGTAGCTTTGAGCCCCGGTTGAAGACACCTTCGGCCGGGGCTTTGCGTTACTAGCTTATTCCTCCTCTTTCCCACCCAACCATGTCCTTGCTCTTCAACGATTTTGCTTCCTGGCAGGCGCACTGCGCTGCTACTGGCGAACCCCTTTACCAACCCGTGCTCGGCTACGAAATCGAACAGAAGGGCCGCACCGAAGACGAAATCTGGACCGGCCTGCAGCGGGCCTACGACGTGATGCGCGACGCCGTGTACGAGGGCCTGACCGGCGACATGACTTCGCGCTCGGGCATGATAAACAACGGCGCCAAGAAAATTGCCGCCTCGCCCGTCACCGTCCTCTCGCCCGAATTCAAGCAGCTCGTCACCCGCGCGCTGGGCGCCAAGGAGGTAAATTCCTGCATGGGCCGGGTAGTGGCCGCGCCCACCGCCGGCGCCTCCGGCATCTTGCCCGGCGTGCTGGTCACCCTGCAGGATTTGCACAAGCTCTCCGACCGCCAGATTCTGGAGGGCCTGCTCGTGGCCGCTGGCATTGCCCTCATCATCGAGCAAAATGCCTCGCTGGCTGGGGCTGTGGGCGGCTGCCAGGCCGAAACCGGTTCGGCCGCGGCCATGGGCAGCGGCGCCATCGTGTACTGCCTGGGCGGGCCGGTGGAGCAGGTGTTTGCCGCCGTGGCCGTCACCATTCAGTGCATGCTGGGCTTGGTGTGCGACCCCGTGGCCGGCCTGGTGGAAGTGCCCTGCGTGGTGCGCAACGCCTCCGCGGCCGCCATTGCCTTCAGTTCGGCCCAAATTGCCATTGCCGGCATCGACCCCGTCATTCCCGTCGACCAGTGCGTGGCCGCCCTCGGCGAAGTGGGCCAGGCCATGGAAACCCGCTACAAAGAAACTGCCCTCGGCGGCCTGGCCAACACCAAGCGCGGCCGCGAAATCGAGCAGCGCGTGTTGGTGCAGGACATCAACATCCTGCCGGATGATGGGGAATAATAAGGAATAAGAGGAGTAGTGAAAGTAGGACGTTTGTCATCCTGAGCGCAGCGAAGGACCTTCTCAGGCGAGAGCAACCTGCAAGAACAGCCATTTGTGCAGACGTGAGAAGGTCCTTCGCT
>NZ_DASVSI010000108.1:0-12846 GCF_036388155.1 Hymenobacter sp.
AGCGACCAACCTAATAATATGAAAAAGCCCCGACACTGCGCAGTGTCGGGGCTTTTTCATATTATTAGGTTGGTCGCTTCGAGAGGACGGATTGCTTCGTCGTGCCTCCTCGCAATGACGGTTTTTTGGCTTACGTCTCAGCTTAGTGCTGGTGGCCGCCTTCGCCGTGTACGTGGCCGTGGGCCAGTTCCTCGGCGGTGGCTTCGCGCACGTCCTGCACTTTGCCATTGAAGTGCATCACCATGCCGGCCAGCGGGTGGTTGAAGTCCATTTGCACCGCGTTGTCGCCAATGTTCACCACTTTGGCTTGCATGTGGTTGCCTTCGTTGTCGGCCATGGGCAGGAAGTTGCCCACTTGCAGCATTTCGTCGTCCAGCTTGCCGTCGATGAGGAAAACCTCCTTCGGGATTTCTACCAGGGCCTGCTCGTCGTAGTCGCCGTAGGCCTGCTCGGGGGTGAGGCTGAAATGAAATTCGTCGCCGGGGTTTTTGCCGTCGAGCTGGGCTTCAAACTCTTCGGGCAGGCCGCTGTGGCCGAAGAGAAACACCATCGGCGAGTCGGCTTCGGCCGATTCAACCAATACTTTTTCCTGGTTCTCGTCGGTCACACTCAGGTCGTAGGTGATGGTGACGACTTTCTTGTCGCTGATTGCAGCCATAGTCATGATGGGGCCGCTGTAGCCGGCCCCTGGGGTGGGGTGATGGAAAAATTTAGGGCAAGATAAGTACGCAGCGCGCGGGGAAAGGGCGAATAGTGGCCGGGCTTTGTGCGAATTGCCCCACCGCCGAGCCGTAACCCCGGCCCAGGGCCTGCGTTAACCCAACATCCTGTCACGGCTTCTCTTTGATTGCCAATTCCTTCCTTTCCACCCTCATGCGCACCCTGTTTTCGCTGCTGTTGAGCAGCACCCTGCTGGCCAGCTGCCAGTCCGGCAACGACCCCAAAACCGAAAAAGAAGCCGTGGCGCAAGAGGCCGTGGTGAAAACCGACGCCGACACCGTCCGGACGGCCGCTCCGGAAAAGCAAATTGGCAGCCCCAAGCTGCTTTTCACCCTCGACGAGGCCCACAATACCCCCGACGGCCTAGCGCTGGCGCCCAATGGCAACATCATTTTGTCGGTGCCTAACCTGGCCGATAACAGCCAGCCGGCTTCGCTGATGGAGATTGTGGGCGAAACCATCAAGCCCTTTGCCACCAACCTGCCCGTGGAGCCCAGCACCAAGAAAGCCGCGCCCATGGACCTGGCCTACGGGCCCGATGGCAACCTGTACTACGCCGAAAACCAGTACGAAAACGACAAGAACTTCAAATCGCGCCTCATGCGGGTGCAGATTACCAACGGCCGCCCCGGCAAAATTGAAACCGTGGCCGATGGTTTCGCTCTGGCCAACGCCGTGCTCTGGAAAGGCAACACCTTGTACGTGACTGACAGCCAGTGGGACATGCCCGACAACGACAAGGGTAGCGCCATCATGCGCTTCAGCTTGGCCGAACTGAACAAAGGCGTGGTGCACCTAAAGCCCAAAACCAAGGACGCGCACCTGCTGGCTTTTTTCACCACGACCGTGAACGAAACGGGCGTTGACAACGGCGCCGACGGTCTCGACTACGACAGCAAAGGCAACCTCTACACCGGTTCTTTTGGCGACGGCACGCTCTACAAAGTATCGTTGAAAGCCGACGGCAGTTTGGCCAAGCAGGAGGCCCTTACGGTGCAAGGCAAGAAGATTCCTTGCGTTGACGGCCTCATCATCGACCGCAGCAGCGACAAGCTGTACCTCTGCAACTCGCGCGAAAACGCCATTGAAGTGGTGGACCTGCGCAACGGCAACGCGGTGACCACGCTGGCCCAAAATGGCGACACCGACGGCGCGGGAGGCCTGCTCGACCAGCCCGCCGAAGTGCTGCTGAAAGGCAAGCGTCTGTACGTGTCGGACTTTGACAAGCCGGAGAAAAACTTCGTGAACAGCAAGTCCGACGCGCCGCACAGCATGTCGGTGATTGACCTGCCCTAGTTGTTATTGTAGGGCACCAAAAAGCGCGTCAGGCGGGACAGAGTTCCGCTTGACGCGCTTTCTTGTTTTTAGCCGTTGCTGGCAAGCTCGGCAACTGCAGAAATTATGCCTCACAGGGGCTTTTAGTTGCTGTTCGTGACGTGGTTGAGGTTAAAAAAAAATCGGTGAAAAACCTAACCCTGATGCAAAAAGGAGTCGTAAAGAACCCCCGGACACACATGCTATTTGCTATGCCGCTGCATCCCGAATTAGATAAAAAGTTGAGCAAGAAATACGAGCCCAAAACCAGCATCGATGATGTGTTTAAGGGCTACGACATCACTTTTGTCACCAACGAGCACGGCGAGCCGGTAACCCTGTTTTTTGGCAAGCGCCGTCCCGACGGCCTTATTGCCGGAGAGCGGTACACACGCACCATCAAGCGCCTCCCCGACAGCCTGGAAGTGAAATCCAGCCACTGGGACGCCCGCGGCAAAATCATGCGCTAACTACACCGGGAATAGAACTGGCGGCCTGCTACCAAGCAGGACGCGTTGTCACGTCCGCCTCAGCCAATTTAAAAGGCGAGTAACTGGGCAAGCACGACTATAACTATTTGTTAGGCAGCGAGTATGGGGAATGGGGCGCACTTCAGGAAGTGGGGAGCTGAAGGTGGTCAACTGGGTTGGCCGGCTCGTCCGTGCGGCGTGGAAAAACCTGAGAGAGTAGGAAGCTTAATCTAAAACCAACTTATTAAACCATGAAAAAGGAGGATATCCACTTGTGGGATTGGCAGCGCATTTTCATCGGCAACAACCCGGTGGAGTTCATGCTGGAGGTGGCCATACGCACCCTCATTATTTACCTGGCCTTCATTGTGATGATGCGCTTCATGGGCAAGCGCATGAACGGGCAAATCAACGTGGCCGAGCTGGCCGTGATGGTGATGCTGGGTGCCATTGTGGCGGTGGGCATGCAGCTGCCCGAGCGCGGCCTGCTGCACAGCATCATGACGCTGGTGTGCGTGCTGGTGCTGTACCGCAGCATGAACTGGTGGGCCATGAAGAACCGCCGCATCGAGCGCATTGTGCAGGGCGACTTGCAGCGGGTGGTCATCGACGGGCAATTGGATTTGGCGGGCATGGCCAAGCTCCGGCTGTCACGGGAGCAGCTATTTGCGCAGCTGCGGAACGACAAAATTCAGCACCTGGGGCAGCTCAAGCGGGTGTACATGGAAGCCAACGGCGAGTTCAGCGTCTACAAGCAGGAGCCCGCGTGGCCCGGCCTGTCCATCATGCCCGACAAGGACAACGACATGCATCGAACCGAGCCGCACGATGCCCACGTGAAAGCCTGCGAGCGCTGCGGCCACACCGTGCCCGCCGACCGCCAGCCCCACGCGTGCCCGCGCTGCAACCACGAGGTGTGGGCCGTGGCCGTGCAGTATGAACAAGGCCAGAAACAGGACCAGGAACGTTTACAACCCGTATTGTCATGAAACCCGAAGAAATCCACCTCAGCGACTGGATGCGCATTCTGGTGGGCCAGGTGCCCGGCAGCTTCTACATCGAGGCCGTTTTTCGGCTTGTTTTCATCTACCTCTTGCTCGTGACGTCAATGCGGTTGATGGGCAACCGCATGGGCAAAACCCTGACCCGCAACGAAATCATTGCCATGGTGTCGCTCGCCGCCGGCGGCGGGGTAGCGCTCATGGCCCCCGACCGCGGCCTGCTGCCGGTGGTCATCATCTCGGCTATCGTTGTCGTCTACCAGCGGACCATTGCCTGGCTGGCGTTTCGCAACAAGCGCTTCGAAAGCGCGGTGCTCGACGACATGAGCATCCTGGTGAAAGACGGCCGCATGCAGCTCGACAAGCTGGAAGAAGGCGTGCTGTGCCGCGAGCAGCTGTTTGCGCAGCTGCGGCACGGCGGCATTGGCAACATGGGCATGGTGCAGCGCGCCTACCACGAAGCCAACGGCAATTTCTCCGTTCTCACTTTTTCCGATGGCAAGCCGCGGCCGGGCCTCTCGCTGGTGCCCGTGAGCGACCAAGAGTTTCGGCAGGAGCAGCGGAAAGCGGACGGCCAGTTTGCCTGCGCCGGCTGCGGGCACCTGCAGCCCAGTTCCCACATGCCTTATGTCTCCTGTTCGCGGTGCAACCACAAGGAGTGGGAGCCGGCAGTGCTGGGGTAATCACAACGCACCGGAGCCGGCTAGTTGGTCAAGCTTTGCACCCTTTAACATGTAAAAAGCCTCGTCCCTGCGCAGGGACGAGGCTTTTTACATGGTGACCTCTATCCAAAATGCTTGTCCGGGCATGTCGCGTAAAGCGCTGTCCTTTTCCCTCTGCACAGGGGACGGGGGCTGGTGGTGGGCTTCTGCCACGGTCAATTAGTGGGGAACCCACCCGCTGGGTTTCCGGGCGTGGACAACAGTGTTGTGTCGGGGCCTGCAACCAGTGAAGATATGCTGGGGCGGGGGAGTAATACTTGGTGAGTGGAGTCTTACAAGCCTGCTGCTTTTTGTGAGGACCCAAGTCGCCAAAGACGGCGGGGTAGAGGGGCAACTCTTGTGCTATTTTATACAATCGTGATACAATCATATCAAATACAGCATTTTGCCTGAAAATTCAGAAAAGGCGATGTAAAATTACGCAGGTCGCAGGCCCACTTGGCCCGCCCCAGACGCCGCCTTGGTATGAGATATACGCCCCCGCCCGTGCTTGCCAACGCCTCCAGCAATCGTTTGCTGCTGGGAAAGGGGGCTGGCCAGTTTGGTGCTTCTGCCTTAGCTAAATCGTTTGCTGGCATCGTGCCGGCGACCCATTGCCTCCTGTGCGGCATCAGCGGCGGGCTGCTCCGGTCAGGGCCCAAAAGTGAATTGAATAAGAATGAGTTAGCCCAGGCGCAAGAACCCTACTCAGGGCGGCTGCCGCCGTTGCGCTTAGCTGGCCACGCGAGCTGCTTACAGATGCCCGCCGGGTTGCCCGACCACTAAGTACCCGGGCTACTCTCCTTGCTCCGTCAGCACCCAGAAGGCAGCACTAATAATTTTCAGTTACCCAATTTTCTTACTTCACCAAACCAACAGCAATGAAAAAAACTACTCTTTTCCTCCGTTCACTACCGGTTGCTGCTGCTGAGGCCGCGGCCCCGGCCCCGAGCCGGCGACTGAATGACAACCTGGCTGCGTGCCGCCGGATGGCGCGCTTGGTACTGGCACTGCTGCTGGCTTTGGGCTTGCCTGCCGGAGCCTGGGCGCAAGGGTTCACCATTGCCAGCAACCAGTTGCGCGACGCCAACGGCAACAACTTTGTGATGAAGGGCGTTAACGTGCCGCTGGCGTGGTTCGTGAACGACGTGAACACCAACATCGCCAACATCCGCCGCGTCACCAACGCCAACACCCTGCGCATCGTGGTGAGCACCACCAGCGCCGACGCCGACTGGCAAACCTGCGTGCGGAATTGCATCGCCAACAAGATGATTCCAATGGTGGAGCTGCACAGCGTGACGGGCAGCAACAACCCCGCCGACCTCCAGCGCATGGCCGACTGGTGGGCCTCCAAAGCCCCGTTTCTGACCCGCCCCGAAATTGCGCGCTACGTGCTCATCAACGTGGCCAACGAGTGGGGCGACTGGTACATGAGCAGCCCCACCAACGACCCCCCCGGCACCGTGTGGCGCGACGCCTACATTTCGGCTGTGCGCACCATGCGCAACGCCGGCATCAACACCACCATTGTGGTGGATGCGCCGGGCTACGGCCAAGACAACAAGGTGAACACCCTGCTTTCGTACGCGCCGGCCGTGCAAGCAGCCGACCCACGCCGCAACATTTTGTTTTCGCTGCACATGTACTGCGAGTGGCGGGTAGGCGGCAGTTCCTCCATCACCACGGATTTGCCCCGGGTTAAGAACGCCGGCATCCCCATTATGGTGGGCGAGTTTGGCTACCAGCACTCAACGGACGGCAACTGCGATGTCAACGAGACGCAGTTGATGAACACCTGCCAGTCCAATGGCATTGGCTGGCTGGCCTGGTCGTGGAAAGGCAATGGCAGCAGCGTGGCCTACCTGGATTTGAGCCGGGATTGGGCAGGCGCCAGCCTGTCGGCTTGGGGCAACACCGTGGTGAACGGCGCCAACGGCACCAAAACGGCGGTTACGGCTTCGGTATTCGGCGGCAGCACCACCACGCCGCCGCCCACCACCGCCACGCTGGCCGACGGCACGTATAGCATCATTGCCCGCCACAGCAGCAAGTCCCTCGACGTAAACGCGAGCTCCACCGCCGACGGCGCCACCGTGCAGCAGTGGGCCTACGGCGGCGGCAACAACCAGCGCTGGGTGGTGCGGAACGAAGGCGGCGGGGCCTATTCCATCAGGGCCGTGCACAGCGGCAAATCCCTGGACGTGAGCAGCAGCTCCACCAGCGACGGCGCCCGGGTGCTGCAATGGACCTACGGCGGGGGCGACAACCAGAAGTGGCGCATTGAGAGCGTGGGCTCGGGCTACTACCGGGTAGTGTCTGTGAACAGCAGCAAGTGCCTCGATGTGGCGTCGGCTTCTACCGCCGACGGGGCCCTCGTTCAGCAGTATACCTGCGGCACTGGCGCCGGCAACCAAAGCTTCCAGTTCAACCGGCTGTCGGCGGCCCGGGGCAGCGACGTCGTGGCCAGCACCGACGACGCCACGTCGGTTTACCCCAACCCTTCGACCGAATCCTTCACCATTTCTCAGCCCGGCGATTTCACCTACGTAGTACAGGACGCCTCGGGCTTGCAGCGCGACGCCGGCAAAGGCACCAACGCGGTGCAGGTGGGCGGCCAGCTCAAGCCCGGCGTGTACATCGTGCGGGTGCAGTCAGTCGGCGGCGTAGCCACTCTCAAGCTGTTGAAGAATTAAGCGGGTTAAATGCTCCATCCGAAATAAAGCCGGAAGAGGTTTAGGTAACCAATAAACTGTATATTAGGCACTTGCTGCTTGCGCAGCAGTGCCGCTTGAGCCACGCGTGGCCGAAAAACGAAAGAGTCCCGAAGCAGTGGCCGGCTGGTCGTGCTTCGGGACTCTTTTGCGTGGTTAATGGTTGCACGGCGGCCAACCCTCTCTGGCAAGGGGGAAAGGGGCTGGCAACTTTTTAGGGCTGGCCTCCACCGCCAGTCGCGCCATATACTTGCCCGGTGGCGTAGCTGGCCATGGGGTCGGCCAGCTGCACGTAGATGGAGGCCAGCTCGACGGGCTGCCCGGGGCGGCCCATGGGCGTGTCGCCCCCAAACTTTTTGAGCTTTTCCTGGGTGGCGCCGCCGCTCACTTGCAGCGGCGTCCAGATGGGGCCCGGGGCCACGCCGTTCACCCGGATGCCTTTCGGGCCGAGCTGCTTGGCCAGGGAGCGCACGAAGCTCGTGGTGGCCGCCTTGGTCTGGGCGTAGTCGTAGAGGTCAGCGGAGGGGTCGGTAGCCTGCTCGGAAGTGGTGCCGATGATGGTAGAGCCCGGCGGCATATGGGGCAGCGCGGCCTTAATAATCCAGAAAGGCGCGTAAATATTCGTTTTCATGGTCGCGTCAAAGTCTGCGCTGCTCAGGTTCAGGATGGACTGCTGCTGCTGCTGGCGCGCGGCGTTGCTCACCAGAATGTCGAGCCCGCCCAGGCCGCGCACCGCCTCGTCGACCAGCCGCTTGCAAAAGGCTTCGTCGCGCAAGTCGCCCGGAATGGCAATGCCCTTGCGGCCTTCGGCTTTTATCAGGGCAATGACTTCCTTGGCGTCGGCTTCTTCGGCCGGCAGGTAGTTGATGGCCACGTCGGCGCCTTCGCGGGCGTAGGCGATGGCGGCGGCGCGTCCCATGCCCGAGTCGCCGCCCGTAATCAGGGCCTTGCGCCCTTTCAGGCGACCCGAGCCTTTGTAGCTCTTCTCGCCGTGGTCGGGCTTGGGGTCCATTTGGCTGGCCAGCCCGGGCCAGGGCTGCGACTGCCCCTTGAACGGCGGCTTGGGGTAGGCATTGTTCGGGTTCGAGAGCACGTCCGGGGCCGACTCGGCGGCCGTGTCGGCTCCTTCGGCCGCTAAAACGGGCGCCACGGCCGCCAGGGCCAAGCTGGCGCCCAGGCCGCTGAGGACATCGCGGCGGCTGAATTGATTTTCTGCATGCATGAGTAGAACGGGCTTGGATGATGTGGATACTCACCCCTACGCGGCCCGTTGGCAGAAGGCTTCACGCGAGCGAGCAGCTTTTCCGGGCCCGGGACTAGCGAAGCAGAACCGTTTTCTGGCGCGACGCGTGGTAATCAGTCCCAGCCGCTCCGCTCGCACGTGGCAAGCTCGTGGTCAGAAAGTTGGTAATTACCCGGCATGGCGTGCGGCCATGCCGCTTGCGCCACGCGTGCAGCCCCACGCCATGCATCGTTCCGCCCGGAAGCGGCGGGTAGCCCGACCCCGCTTCGCTGCTACTTAGTGCTGAATTTTAACAGGTAAGAATTGTTGGGGTAATCCTGCAAGGAGCGGGCGCCGCCGTCAGCAACGATGAATTCGTAGTCCTGCCCCGGCTTGAGGGTGACGGGAAAGGTGAGCGACTTGTTGTCGTCGGAATAGCGCAGGGGGCCCAGCTCCGGGTAGGTGGCCTCGCCGCCCGGCCCGCTGCGTACCGAGGCATAAGGGCTCATGGGCCGCGGAAAATCGACGGTCAATTCGGTCACAGCAGGGCTTACTGGCTGGCCGCTGAGTGTGTAGGGGCGCACCCGGTTGGCGTCGGCCTTTTGCGCCGCAAACGCCTCGCGGAGCTGGCGCAGGGGCTGGTCGGCGTAGTACTGAGATTTTTCGAGGAATTCCTCCACCGCCCGGGGGCTCTTGTAGTCCAGGCGCAGCATGTCGCGCACGGCCTGGGGCTTGTTGATGGCCTGGGCGTAGTAGGCCTTGCAGATGGCGTAGCCCAGGTAGTAGCCCAGGTCGGCCGTGTGGCTCAGGTCGTCGGGCGTTTGCTCCGCCGACCAGCTCAGGTACACCGGAATGAACATTTCAGACTTAAACCGCTCTTTCAGCGCGGCCTCGTGCTGGAGGCCGTAGGCCAGGTAGGGATAGGGCAGGGACTGGCCGGTAACCAACTCGGCCACAAAGGTGCAGGTGCCCTCGTTCAGGGCCTGGCCCAGCACGGTGGCCCCGTAGCCGTTGAGCTGGGTGTGCACGTACTCGTGCACGGTGCGCGGCACGAGGCTGGCGAGCGGGTCGCGCCCAAAATCGCGGGCCAGGCGCTCGTGCTGGCTTTTCGGCAGGCGGGCGAGGTCGGTGAGGGCGTTGCCGGTGGCCAGCTCCGAGCCGATTACCACCAAGCTGTCTTTGGTAAGCCCGCTGGCGCGCAGGGCCCCCACGGCAAAGTACACCTTGGCGGGCCGCAACTTCGGGTCAAACGCTTTAAGCTTGCCCAAACTCAGTTCAATTTCCTTGGCCGCGGCCCGCACAAGCTGGGTGCGCGGCCGGATGGACTCCCAAAACCGTGGGTAGCGCCGAATGGCGCTCACCCACTGCCCGGCCGTGTGGCCCTTTACCTCCCGGAAGGCTTGCAGGCCATAGGAGCCTTTGGCCAGGTAGAGCCGGTTGAGGTAGCGCACCTGCCGGACGCTGTCGCGGGTGCTGCGAATGCTGTCGTAAGCCGTCCAAAAATGGTCGAGGTCCGTGGTGTAAACGCGCGGCGCGGCCGGGCGCGGTGCCCCCGCGCCCACTAATAAAACCGCGGCCAGCATCGCGCCAGGTAGGGCGCCGCGGAACAAATGAGGTAGCTTCATGCAGCAAGATAGCCCGGCGGCTGGTTGTTAATTGGCGGAGGAAAAGCTTAATCCTGCAACTCCCAGGCCGTGCGGTAGCCCCCAATCTGCTCCACGTACTCAATCAGCGCCTTGAAAAACGGGTGGGCGCTGAGCGTCGAAGAGTCGCCGACGAGGAGCAGCTTTTTGCGGGCGCGGGTCATGCCCACGTTCATGCGGCGGATGTCGGAGAGGAAGCCGATTTCGCCCTGGTTGTTGCTGCGGGTGAGGGTGATGGCGATGATGTCGCGCTCCTGGCCCTGAAACGAGTCGACGGTGCCCACGCTGAGCTGCCGGTGCAGCATGAAGCCGCTGAGCTCGTCGTTTTCCTCAATGGCGTCCTTCAAGTAGTTGATTTGGGCGCGGTAAGGGGCAATTACGCCAATGCTGAGCGGGTCTTCCTCGTGGTCGGCGGGGTCGTACGGCTCGAGCAGTTGGGCCAGGCGCTTGAGCAGCAGGTCGGCCTCTTCGGGGTTGGCGGTGGAACGGCTTTCAGGGATGGTGATTTCCTGGAAACCGAAGCCGGCCGTGTCGAGGAACTCTACGGGCAGGTCGGGGGCAAAGCGCAGGTCGTAGGCATCCAGGCCGGCGTGGGCCACGGTTTCGTAGGCCTCCAGCTTGCCATCGTAGAACTGGTCGGAGCTGAACTGCATGATTTGCTCGTGCATGCGGTACTGCACCGTGAGCATGCGGGCGGTGGCGGGCTGGCGCTTGATGGCTTTTTCGAACAGCGTTTCGCGCAGGGCACCGGCTTTTTCGCTCTTCACGGTGGGCGGAAGTTGGTGGTGGTCGCCGGCCAGCACCACGCGCTGGGCCTTGGAAATGGGTATCCAGCAGCCGGGCTCCAGGGCCTGGGCGGCCTCGTCGATGAACACGGTTTCGTAGGTAAGGTGGCGAATGTTGCGGTTGGCCGCGCCCACCAGCGTGCACGTGATTACCTGCACCGATTCCAGCAAATCCTCGGTGATGTAGCGCTCCAGGTCGTCGGCCTGCTGAAACAGCATGCGGGCCTCGTCCTTGAGCTGCTTGCGGTGCTGCTGCTCCTCGTAGCCGAAGTTGCGGACGTACTTGCTGGCCGTTTCGCGGTATTGGTCGGCCGTCTGGCGCATCGAGCGCATCTCGTTGTAGCTCTTGTGGTTCATCACCTGCGCGTCGAGGGTGTGCTCCAGCAACAGGTCGGACACCCGCGAGGGGTTGCCCATGCGAATGACGTTGACGCCGCGCTCGGCCAGCTTTTCAGTGAGCAAATCCACGGCCGTGTTGCTCGGGGCGCACACCAGCACCCGCCGCTCGCGCCGGATGGTTTCCAGAATGGCCTGCACCAGCGTGGTGGTTTTGCCGGTGCCGGGCGGGCCGTGGATGATGGCCACGTCGCGGGCCGCCATCACGTGGCGCACAGCCGACAGCTGCGACTCGTTGAGCGGGCTGGGGTAGAACAAATCAGAGGGCTTCTCCTCGCGGAAACGGGCTTCCTTAGCTCCCAGAATAACGTCGCGCAGCTCGGCCAGGCGGTCGCCGTAGGCGCCCATCACCTTGCCCAGCGCGTAGTCCATCTCGCGGTAGCTGACCTCGTCAAACGTGAGGTCGATGCCCATTTTGTGGCCTTCGAGGGCCCAGTCGGGCAGGTCTTCCTTGGTGGTGGCGAGCAGCAGCTTGTTGCGCCGCACGCTGGTAATCACGCCGCTCAGGGTGGGCTTGTCGGTGGCAGAGCGGCCGGGCACGTTGCCGAACAGCGAGGCGTTTTTGCCCACCTGAAACAGGTGCAGGCCCTGCTGGCCGGCGGGGCGCTCCAACTCAAGCACCAGCTTGCCGCCGAAGCCAATGTCTTCCTTGGAAATGGTGACGGGGTACCAGGTCAGGCCGCGCTGTTGCCGTTCGGCAATGCTGGCCTTGGCGTTTTTAATCTTGAATTGTTCCAGGTCTTCCTTTTGCTCCAACTGCATGAGGGCCTGAACTTGGCGCAGCTCTTTTTCGAGGGCGTAAGGGTCGGTGGGGATGAATACTTCTGACAAAAGAATACGGATTGATTTCGATGCTTGGGTAACAACGAAAACGGGAAATGAGTGGCCGAAAAGCGGAAGAAAAGTCCCGCCGGCTTTAGTTTATGGTCGGCCTGAATTCAGGCAGCACGTGAAAGTTAATTTGGATGGAGTCGCCAGGTTCAACGCGTATGGACGGAGCTTCCGACCACAACATGCCCACCCAGCCCGCCCGCACATGGTGCCGGCCAGGGCCTACTATCTGAACATAGTTGCCGGCTTGGTCAGCAAAGGTATGGGCATCATCGATGGTGATGATGGCACCTGGCAAGGGCGTGAATTTTCCGTTCTCCTGCTGCACATCGACGTAACCTGTAATAAGCGAGGCACCGGCCGGATTGGTGCGCCGGAAGCGGGAGAAAGTGGCTGGTGGTCCCAGCCATTTGGCTGCTTGCTGGCGCGGCTTGTAATGGCTCAGATAATCTTTGCTTAACGCGCGGCCTTGCGCATAATTCAACACGTGAATCGTTTGCTCGCTGCGGCAGCCCATCAGCCCGCCGAGGAAGGAGACGAGCACAAGACTGGTTAGGCGTATGGCAAAACAAACAGGAGCGCTCATGGCCAAATATATGAAATACGACCAGCTTGGCAGTGGCAACGATGCATGCTGAGGCGCCAGTGCCAGCGGCTGCGACTTCGTGAGGCTGCGCTGACAAGTATTTGTACCGAGGCTGCAGCGAGGGTGTGCAAGGGGCCAAACAGCGAGCCGTGAATACACCGACGGGCGCCGAAAGCACTGCTGGGCATCCACGAGCCCGGGGTGACTTCGCCGCTGCTTACTTTAGCCTGCGATGGAACATGCCGAAATTGCCCGCCTACGATTACTCAACCACCGCATTGCCGGGGCAAAATGCGCCACCCCCGCCGAAGCCGTCCGCTGGATGGGCGCCCTGCAAGCGCAGGACTACGGCCAGGCCGTATATGCCCTGGGCCTGCGTACCCAAACCCCCGGGCTGGCGGCCGTCGAGCAAGCGTTTGCCAACCAGGAATTGGCCCTGACCTGGCCCATGCGCGGCACCATT
>NZ_DASVSI010000109.1:0-16672 GCF_036388155.1 Hymenobacter sp.
AGCAAGTAGCGCGGACTTTTAGTCCGCGATGAACAATCATTCTGACTCGCGGACTAAAAGTCCGCGCTACTTACCAAAGCCTGTCTTGATTAAGATTTGCCCAGCATTGCCCGCAAGCAACTCCCGTTCCTACTTTTATTCCTCCACCTTACCCTTCACGCTTCTGGCTGATTTTCTACCCCTCGCATGATTATTTACGGCACCAACGGCGCACACGTGCGCACCACCCCACTCCCCGCCGACGCAGCCTGCCCCGGCTGCGCCACCTCCGGCACCATGCAGCTAAGCGTGTTCAGCCGCTACGCCCTCATCTACTGGATTCCGCTGTTTCCTTATAGCAAGCCGGCGGTGCTGCAGTGCGGGCATTGCCAGCAAGCCTGGGAAGAAAAGAACGTGCCCAGCGAGTTGCGCGAGCCGGCCCGCGCCTTAAAAAAGGGAACCCGCGCCCCCTTGTGGCACTGGTCGGGCCTGGGCGTGCTTGCGGCCCTCATCGGGTGGGGCGCAATTGCCAGCTCGCAAGACGCCCGCGCCAACGCGGCTTATCTGGACGCCCCGCACGTGGGCGACATCTACACGGTGCGGGAAAAGGACGGCGAACGCAACTACTCGTTGCTGAAAGTGGTGAGCGTGAAAGGCCCCACCGTGGACGTGGTACCGAACGAGTTTCAAATCAATAACAATCACCCCATTGACGAGCTCAACGCACCGGCTAAGTACAGCAAGGAAAGCTTTGCCCTCAGCAAATTCGAACTGCAAATCATGAAGAACAAGGGCCAGCTAACCGACGTGGACCGGTTGGAGGAATAAGCGCCTGGGATGGCCCAACAGCCACGAGCGGCGGTAAATCCCAAAATCCCCACGTAAACCGCTCCTCTTGGTTCAGGCAAAAGCATGCGATGCAGCGCAATGCAATGGTGAAGTGACGCCCGCAACAAATCTGAGCACACAGCGGCACACGGCATTTGATACCGTCATTCTGTACCTATCATCTGCTCAATAAAAGCGGTGTATCCGGCACCAACGGGCAATTCAAAATCGGTAAACACGCCGCGTCTTGTCGTTTGAGTTGGTTGCTGCGTCAGCGGGTTGAGCCCTTCACGTTGCTCATCGCGCCAGTACAAGCCAACTCCGCGCTTCTGCCAGGCCGGCAAATTGTTGAAATTGATGCCCCGCTGAAATAGCAACTCGTTCTTAGCAGCCGTGCTCAGGCCGCTTACTTGTGCGGTGGCATCCCTCCGGCTCTGTCCCTCCCGGCGCAAATGCCAATAGCAATGCGCATTGAGTGCGTTACGCAGCGCATCCTCGCTCCGCCAACGGAAATA
The DNA here is from genome assembly GCF_036388155.1 of Hymenobacter sp. NCBI lineage: Bacteria > Pseudomonadati > Bacteroidota > Cytophagia > Cytophagales > Hymenobacteraceae > Hymenobacter > Hymenobacter sp. The sequence goes on from NZ_DASVSI010000109.1 coordinate 1,323, forward strand.
ATCGACCACATCACTCCGGCGCGGCAACTGCGCAATGCGACAATCAAAGCTGCCCAAATCGCCGAGCAGCAAAGAGAACTTTGCGGAGGCTTCGCCGGCTAAAATGCTGTGATACTTGCGCAGCTTGCGACCAAAAGAGTCTTCCGCAGGGTCAAGCAACAAGGAAATTTCGTCGCTTTCCGTGAAGCCGTACCGCACGCGAAATCCGCATTGCATCAAATGCGACACCGTGCCCACCATCAAGTCCCGAAACCGAACGTCAAATGGCCGTTCGAAAGGGTGAACCTCCTTGGTGAGGCGCGTGAAATTGCGACCGTCGAGGCGCGCCACTAAATATAGGCCCGGCAGGGCGCAATGGTCGTGAGCCGTTTCAAACACGCGCAAGCGGGCATCAAGGTCGTCGAATTTCATAATTGCCAAGGTTCGACAACGAAGGTACCGTCAGGACCCATGCTCACGTAATGCAGTTCGTCGAACCCTTCTGCAAACGTGGGCACCTCAAGCCGGGCGCGAGTGCCCCTGATGCCCTTTTCGGGCACCTGCTCGGCCGCTGGGCGCTCCTTATTGCGGCTTAGAGCGGCTTGGGTGGAGGATTGAAAGAAATACCCCACAACGTGGTACCCTGCTTGTTTGGCCGGACCGATGTACCGTTGCCGTTCTGCGATGGTTGGGTTGGTATTGTCGACCGCAAAACGGGCTTGGGTTTCCAAACACAGCAGTAGCAAGCGGTGCTCGCGGTGGCGAGTGCGCAGCAAATCCATGCTGATGCGAACGTGCGAATTGAAAAAGCGCTGCTTATAAAAAGTGCTTTTGCCGCTGGCTTGAATGCCGCAGAAAATAATGGCGTGCATCAGGGATGTGAAAAGCACAATAACAGCAAAAAAGTAAGGCCGCTTCGGCTCTCACCCCAATTCTGGCAGCCGCACCAGCTTCAGGTAGTCGCCCAGGCCGGCGGGCTTTTGGAACACGTGGATGAAGAGGATGTGCTCCTCGCCGCGGCTGCGCCAGACCTCCGCGTAGAAGCCTTCCACGGCGTACAGCGTTAGGTCGAAGCTGTCTTCTTGCCGCTCGGCCAGGCGGGCGCCGTGCCGGGCAAGGTGCTCGGCTTGAAGGCGTTGGTGCAGGGCTTTGAACTCGGCAATGTCCATGGGAGGCAAGGGGCGGCGGAACGAAGAATCGGGGGTGGGAGGTGTCAAGTTTTCTGGTTAGGTTGCACCAAATTAGCACCCTAACTCGCAGTCATCGCATGGGCCTCTTCGACTTTATTCGCAACGAGCTGATTGAGATTATCGACTGGGTTGATAACTCAACCGATACCATCATCTGGAAATTTCCGGACGTCGAAAACAACATCAAAATTGGGGCCCAACTCACGGTGCGCGAGTCGCAGGTGGCCATCCTGATGGACCAGGGCCGCATTGCCGACGTGTTTGGCCCCGGCCTGCACCCGCTCACCACGGCCAACATGCCGGTGCTCACCACCCTGCGCGGCTGGAAATACGGGTTCGACTCCCCTTTTAAGGTGGACGTGTACTTCGTGTCGACCAAGCAGTTCACCAACTTGAAGTGGGGCACGCCCAACCCCGTGATGCTGCGCGACGCCGAGTTCAAGCAGGTGCGGGTGCGGGCCTTCGGCACCTTCGCCCTGCGCGTGACCGAGGCCCCCAAGTTCCTGACCGAGTTTGCGGGCACCAGCTCCCTGGTGCGCATCGCCGACGTGGAAGGGCAGCTCCGCTCGGCCATCGTCAACAAGTTTTCCGACTCGCTGGCCGAAGCCAACGTGTCGGTGCTCGACCTGGCCCGCAACTACCAAGAGCTCGGCGAGCGGCTGCGCCCGCTGCTGCAGGAGGATTTTGGCGCCTACGGACTGGAGCTGACGCGCTTCTACCTCGAAAACGCCAGCCTGCCCGCCGAGGTAGAGGCTTTCCTGGACAAAACCACCCAGATGAACATGGCCGGCGACATGGCCCGCTTCCAGCAGTTCCAAGCCGGTCTGGCCGTGGAAAAAGCTGCTGAACAAGAGGGCGGCGTAGGCGGCGCGGCCGTGCTGCTCGGCGGCCTGGGCAACATGCTGGGCAACGCCACCGCGCCCGCCGCCCAAGCCGCCGCCAGCCCCGCCCCCACTCCCGCCGGCTCCGACCGGGAACAGGTGATGCAACTGCTACGCGACCTCGGCCAGCTTAAAGCCGACGGCATTCTGACGGCGGAGGAATTCGACGCCAAGAAGGCAGAGTTGCTGGCCCGGCTGTAGCGCACAGAACACCCGTTTCTTAAAAGGCCGTCATGCAGCGCGCAGCGAAGCATCTGCCCGCAGTAAGTAATCAGCTGGAGCACGCGAGATGCTTCGCGGCGCTCTGCAGGACGTTCTCTGATTCGCGCTTTACTGGCGTTGACTTCATAATCATTTGCTGACTTCATAACGACCTACTTTAACCCCACATTCCCCTACCCTCATGGACCCGGCCACTGAAGCCACTCTGCGCCAGCTGCGTGAAAAGGACTTGCTGCGCGCGCCCTGCCCCGGCTGCGGTGCGCAGATGGCTTTTCAGGCCGATACGCAGCAGTTGGGGTGCGGCCACTGCGGGGCCACGGAGGCGTTGGTGTTCAGCCGCAACCGGCTACAGGAGAATCGGCTGGATGGGTTGCTGGTCAACAACGAGTTGAACCCCAGCATGCTGGTGGAGCAGCAGCTTTTCAGTTGCCCCAGCTGCGGCGCTCGCACCCGCGTGGCCGCCGACCACCCCACCCTGAACTGCGGCTTTTGCGGCAGCCGGGCCATCAACCCCGACGCCCAGCGCACCCGCCTGATAGAGCCCGCCGGTGTGCTGCCCTTTCGCCTGAATCGGCCCGCGGCCACCGACCGGTTTCGGGCCTGGATTGGCACCAGTTGGCTGGCTCCCAACGACCTGGCCACCGCCGCCAACCTCAGCAACCTACACGGCATCTACCTACCCTTCTGGACGTTTGATGCGCAGGCCCACTCCGACTGGAACGGGGAGCGGGGCGACTATTACTACGTATCGGTGAGCAGCACCGACAGCAAGGGGCGCAGCGTGACCCGCCGGGAGCGCCGCACGCGTTGGACGTATTACAGCGGCGTGCACGACCATTTTTACGACGACGTGCTGACGCTGGCTTCGCGCAGCCTCGCCCACCAGCAACAGCACGTAGACGAAGTGCTGAACTATGACCTGAAGGAAATGGTGGACTACGACGCCCGGGTGCTGCTGGGCTGGGAGGCCGAAGTGTATGCCATCGACCTGGCCGAAGGGCTGCAGCAAGCCCGCGCCACCGTGCAGGAGCGGGAGGAAGAAGCCTGCTCGAAGCTGCTGGGCGGCGACACGCAGCGCGGCCTCGACGTGACCACAACGCTCACCAACGAGTCGTTCAAGCACCTGCTGCTGCCGCTGTGGCTGTGCGCCTACACCTACCGGGGCAAGCTCTACCATTTCCTGGTGAATGGGCAAACGGGCAAGGTGAGCGGCTCGCGCCCGCTTTCGTTCTGGAAGGTGTTGCTGCTGGTGCTCGTGGGGTTGCTGCTGGCCGGGGCCGCCTTTTACCTCTGGAACGACTCGCAGTCGGGCACCACGGTAAACGCGCATTTCGAGTATCGGCCCTAAGCTCTGCCATACTTTTGCCGGCAGCGAAGAGACGTTTGTTCTCTTCTACGCCCCTCCACATCCTCGCTTACTCGCTCGTGCTGAGCCAGTTAAGTGGCCCTATTACCGCGTTTCCCCTATGGGCACCTTTCGTTTTCCTCACCCGCTGGTGCTGCTGGTGAGCTTCATTGTGTTGGCCGCAGCGCTGAGCTACGTGCTGCCCGCCGGCAAGTTTGACCGTCAAAAAAACGAAGCTACCGGCCGCGAGGTCGTGGTGCCGGGCTCTTACCACCGCGTGCCGGCTACCCCGGTGGGCCCGCTCGACATGCTCGTGGACCTGCCCAAAGGCCTGGCCGATGCCGCGGCCGTGGTGTTTCTCATCTTCCTGGCCGGCGGCGCCTTTACCGTGGTCGACCAAACCGGGGCCCTGCGCCACGGCGTAGACTGGCTGCTCACCAAGACCCAAGGCCGGCAGGTGCTGGTGATACCGCTTGTAGGCCTGCTGTTTGCCACCATGGGCGCCCTGGAGAACATGGGTGAGGAAATCATTGCCCTGGTGCCGGTGCTGCTCGTGCTGATGCGGCGGCTGGGTTTCCCGGCCCTCACGGCCGTAGCGGCCAGCGCGGGGGCCTCTTTCGTCGGAGCTTCGTTCAGCCCCATCAACCCGTTTCAGGTGGGCATTGCCCAGAAGCTGGCGCAGTTGCCGCTGCTCTCGGGCGGGGCCTACCGCATGGCGTTTCTGGTGCCCGCCCTGGCGTTGTGGCTGTGGGGCACCATTCGGCACGCCCAGCGCAACCGCGTGCCCGTGGAAATAACCGAAGCCGAAGTTGCCGCCGACACCCGCGGGGCAGGGCGCCACGGCCTGGTGCTGCTGTTGCTGCTCGCCGCCTTTAGCTACTTTGCCTACGGCGTGGTGAAGCAAGGCTGGGGTTTTGAAGAAATGGGCGCGCTATTTTTCGCGCTGGGCGTGACGGCGGGCCTGCTCGGCGGGCTGGGCCTCACCGGCACGGCCGAGGGCTTCGTGGCGGGATTCCGCGACATGGCGTTTTCGGCCATGCTCATCGGCTTTGCCCGCACCATCTTCGTGGTGCTGGAGCAGGGCAACATCGTGGATACCATTGTGAACGGCCTGGCTGCGCCCCTGGCGCAATTTCCCGTGGCGGTGGCGGCCTTGGGCATGATGGTGGTGCAAACGGCCCTGCACGTGCCCGTGCCCAGCGGCAGCGGCCAAGCCACGCTCACCATGCCCCTGCTCACGCCCCTCTCCGACCTCATCGGCCTCTCCCGGCAGGTGATGGTGCTGGCGTTTCAATACGGCGCCGGCCTCTGCGAGCTCATCACGCCCACCAACGGCACGCTCATGGCCATGCTGGCCGCCACTGGCGTTCGCTTCGAAAACTGGCTGAAATTTGCCTGGCCGCTCTACTTGGGGCTGGTCGTCATTGGCGTGATAAGCATTGTCACTGCCATTGCCGTGGGCATCTAGAATTTCACAGCAATAATGGTTGTCATGCAGAGGGCAGCATAGCATGACGCGTGCGTTGCCTGTCATCCTGAGCGCAGCGAAGGACCTTATCACAGCTGAACGACAGTTTTTCTAACTTGAGAAGGTCCTTCGCTGCGCTCAGGATGACAGTAGATTGAATTACCACCACAAGCGAGATACTTGGCTGCGCTCTGCGTGACGCACTCGTCTTATTCAACGCCTGTCGAAACCTTCGCTCCGCGTTAGTCCGCCCGCAGCTCTGCGGCCTTGAAAACGCGGGGCAGCTTGCGCTTGCGCTCCACTATCTGAAAAGTGGCCGTGTCGGTGGCTTCGTCCCAGAACACGTCGGACACGTGCCCGAAGTGGCGGTACTGGCCCGGCTCGGGCGTCACCTCCTCCACGGCGTCGCCGAAGCTGAACTTGGGCTTGTGGTAAATTTCCTTGAACAGCTCGGGCCGCACCAGAAACTGCTGCTCGTCGTAGCGGATGGTAACCCACTCGCCTTCTTCGTCTTCGCTGATTTTTTCAAATAGCTTGCCCACGGGTTCCAGCAGCTCGAAAGAGCGGCGGTTGGCGGGGTGAATGTAGCGGAAGCCGTATTCGGGCGACCATCCGTAAAGGCCAAAAACAACGGGTTTGGGACGGGGCATAGGGGACAAAGAGGGCGCAAAGGTGGCTGTGAAAACCGCAACCAAGCTGGTAAAGTTGCTCGCCCTCGTGCTGGCGCATGTTTCCAGGAGCTTTTCCTCAGAGCTCCCGACGCCGACCAGCCCGGCCACCCGCTCTACATCAAAGCCGCCCTTACCGGCCACGAGCCCGCCAACGTGCGCGAGTACGCCCGCGAAAACGCGGCCTTTCCGCACCAGAGCACTGGCGACCAGTTTTTTTCCGAACCTCGGTTTGAAAGCTACCGCCGCCTGGGCTACCACGCCGGGCTGGCGGCCCTGACCGAGGCGCCGGCGCGGGGCTACCCAGCCCGGCCGTCCTGTTCTCCGCCGAGCCCGGCCCCGCTCAGTGCCGCGCCCCCGTCGGGGCCAAGCCGGTGGAGGCGCACGTGCGCCAACAGGCGGTCGCGGTGGGCGGCGCCTTCGTGCAGGGCATCGAACACGATGCGGTGCTCCTGGCCGTCGACGCGGCGAATAAGTACCCCGGCCGGGCCCACCGGCTCCACGCTGGCAATGTCGGCCCAGCGCAGGGTATGGGACGCGCTCAGCTGGCCGGTGCGCACCGCAAACCCCTCGGCGTGCAGGTGCAGGTAGCGCCGGCCGGCCAGCTGGCGCATGCGGAAGGCCAGCCACACGTACACGCAAGCCACCGCCGCGTACAGCCACGGCAGCACGTGGAACCGCTGGGCTGCCCCGGCCAATTCGGCTTCGTGGTGGCGATGCCAGATGTGGTAGCTCTCCAGGAACAGAATGGCCGCTGCGGCCAGCTCCAGCCACGCCACCCGCTCCTGGTGGTGTGGGTTGTGGCGCAGGTGCAGCAGCTCGCGCACCATGAGCACGAGGTAGGCCGCGCCCACGGCCACTTCCAGCGCCCGCAGGAATGTCAAGGATTCATCGCCCGTCAGCACCGGACTGATGCCGCCCAGCAGCACCAGCGCCTGCCCGAAGTGGCCCACCGTTTTGCCAACCTGCTGGCGGGCGTGGCGACGGGAAAAAAGCGTATTGCGGTCCTGGCTTTCAGGAGAGGGATTAGCAACTTTCATGGCCGAAATTCGACAATAATATAGCAATATCACAAACTTGAGCGCCGTGCCTGCTCGGCAATGGGCCGTGGCGCATAGCCTGAGGTAGCGGGGCTGCTAGGGCGCTAGCTGCCAGCCAATGGCAGGCTGTTTAGCCATAATGTGACAATTCTCGTATTGTCGAGCTACCTACTGTCCAGTATCGGCCGCATTTTCGGCTGCCTCGGCAGGCAGGCTGCTTTCTTTCGAATGCCTCCCATTTCCGCTTCCAAAACCGCGCCCCGCGCCAAAACCGCTTCATCAGCAACTGTTTCAGCTTTACCCACTTCGCCCAAAACCAACCTGCAGCCGGGGATGGGCGCCGTGCCCCACGCCACCGGCACCACCTTCCGGGTGTGGGCCCCGCACGCCGAGGCCGTGTCCGTCATCGGCACGTTCAATAAGTGGAAGGCCGCGGCCCACCCGCTGGCACTGGAGGCCGACGGCTACTGGGCCACCGACGTGCCCGGCGCCAAGCCCGGCGACGAGTACAAATTCCACCTCACCAACGCCGGGCGCGAGTTCGACCGCAACGACCCCTACGCCCGGCAGGTCACCAACTCGGCCGGCGCGTCGGTGGTGCACGACCCCAGCTTCGACTGGGGCGACGACCACTTCCGAATGCCGCCTTGGAACGAGCTGGTGATTTATGAGTTGCACGTGGGCACCTTCAACGCGCCCAACGCCGACACCGTGGGCACCTTCCTGAGCGTGGCCGAAAAGCTCCCCTACCTGCGCGATTTGGGCATCAACTGCATTGAGCTGCTGCCGGCCACGGAGTTTCCGGGCAGCCGCTCGTGGGGCTACAACCCGGCCTGCCCGTTTGCGCTCGAAAGCGACTACGGCGGGCCCGTGGCCTTCAAAGAAATGGTGAAACAAGCCCACCAACACGGCATTGCGGTGGTGCTCGACGTGGTGTACAACCACTTCGGCCCCGGCGACCTGGACCTGTGGCAGTTCGACGGCTGGAGCGAGAATGACGGCGGCGGCATCTACTTTTACAACGACTGGCGCGCCAAAACGCCTTGGGGCGAAAACCGCCCCGACTACGGCCGCCCGGAGGTGCGCCAATACATCCGCGACAACGCCCTGATGTGGCTGCAGGACTACCGCGTGGATGGCCTCCGCGCCGACGCCATTGCCTTCATCCGCAACGTGAACGGCGAGGAAGACCCCGGCGCCGACTTGCCCGAAGGCTGGAGCCTGATGCGCTGGATTAACGAGGAAATCGACCAGACCATGCCCTGGAAAATCACCATTGCCGAAGACATGCGCGGCAACGCCGGCATCACCGAAACCGTGGCCAACGGCGGCCAGGGCTTCGACTCGCAGTGGGACAGCTCGTTTGTGTACCCCATTGTGGAGGCGCTCACCGCGCACCACGACGCCGACCGCAACATGCAGGCCGTGGCCGGCGCCATCTCGGAGTCGTATAACGACGACGCTTTCCGCCGCGTCATCTACACCGAAAGCCACGACGAGGTGGCCAACGGCAAGAGCCGCGTGGCCGAGGAAATCATGCCCGGCGCGGCCGACAGCTATTTTTCCAAGAAGCGCACCGTGCTTGGCGCCGGGCTCGTGCTCACGGCCCCAGGCATCCCCATGCTGTTTCAGGGCCAGGAGTTTCTGGCGCTGGGCGAGTTCAACGACGCCGAGCCGCTGGTGTGGAGCGACGTGGAAACGCGCGCCGGGCTGGTGCACCTCTACCGCGACCTCATCACGCTGCGCCGCAACTTTAGCGGCCTCACGCGGGGCCTGAGCGGGCAGCACACCCACGTGTTCCACGTAAACGACGAGGAGAAGCTGGTGGCCTTCGCCCGCTGGGCCGAGGGCGGCCCCCGCGACACCACGGTGGTGGTGGCCAACTTTGCCAACCAAACCCACGACGCTTACACCATCGGTCTGCCCGGCCCGGGCCACTGGACGGTGCGCTTCAACAGCGACTGGCGCGGCTACGACGGCGAGTTTGGCGACTTCGATAGCTTCGGCACCGAGGCGGTGGCGGGCGAATACGACGGTTACGAGTGGCACGGCAGCATTGGCGTGGCTCCGTACGCGGTACTGGTGTTGTCGCAGGACTAGGTGGTGAACTGGTGAGCTGGTGAACTGGTGAGTTTGACGTTTTAACTGTACCAAGTACCCAAGCGGAACGTCAAACTCGCCAGTTCACCAGCTCACCAATTCACCATTTATTCTTTGTGCTGCTCGATGGTGTTGAGCACGTTTTCGGGGCGCACGTCCTGCGAAAGCTCCGGGATTTCGGGGTCGCTCACGGCTTCGGGCACGTCCAGCTTGCGAGCCACGGCCGTGAGCAGGACCAGCAGCCGCGTAATTTCGTGCTCGCTCAACAAGCCCACTTGCAGGTCGAGTTCGGCGCGTTGGTCGGCTTGCGCGGCCATGCGGTTTTGGCTGATGAGCACGAACGTGGACAGAAAAATGGCTTCTACCGAAGCCACCATGGCCAGCACCACGAAGGAGGGGTCGAAGGGCCGCAGGCCCAGCGCGCCCACGTTCCACAGCACCCAGGTGCCGAACAAGACCAGGTGCAGGAAGACAAACTTCATGCTGCCCGCGAACGCCGTGATGGCATCGGCCAAGCGAACCGACCAACCGCTGCGCCGCTCGGCCTCCCGCTGCCGGTCCCGCAACGCCGCAACGTTGCGCTTCACCACGCGCCCCATGCCCGGTTGGCTGTCTGGAATAGGTGGAGGCGACGTGGCGGCTGGCATGGCAACAGATGGGCTGAAATGGAGACAAAAAGCGGCTCACAGGCACTGCCACCCATGCCGCTTCGCTCAGAAGGACGGTGGCACAGGCTGCGGGTATTGGGCCGCTTGCTTTTGGCATTTCAATACGGTGGGCCCGCCCCACGCCACTGGCCGGCAAACCCGTAAATGGGCTGCGTGAACTACCGAAATTGGCGGAAAGTAAATTGCTTTGACAAACTACTGCTCTGTATATGAGATAAATGCGTAGTACACAAATACAGTTTTATACGTGCTGAACTACGGGTTTATCTGGCAGTAGCACACGGAAAGAAGGTCGTATAGGTAATAGCTCGCAGGGGACTGCGGGTTATTGTCAACCTCTTTTTTCCTTTCCAGTCAGATGTTCTATCACGACAAGCAACTCCAGTACAAGGTGCGGGTAGAGAAGCCCAATCCCACATTTGCACGCCTGCTGCAACAGGCCATTGGCGGCATTGAAGGCGAGATGCGCGTGTGTTTGCAGTACCTGTTTCAGGCCTGGAACTCGCGCGGCCCGCAGAAGTACCGCGACATGCTGCTCGAAACCGGGACCGAGGAAATCGCCCACATCGAAATGCTGGCCACCGCCGTGGCCCTCAACCTGGAAGGCGCCCCACTGGGCATGCAGGAGGCCGCCATTGCGCAAGACAACGTGGTGGGCGCCATTCTGGGCGGCATGAACCCGCGCCAGTTCCTTTCCGGCGGCCTGGGCGCCATGCCTTTTGATGCCGAGGGCGTGCCCTTCAACGGCTCCTGGATAGTGAGCAGCGGCAACCTGGTGGGCGACATGTACAGCAACGTGGCCGCCGAGGCCACCGGCCGGACCCTGGCCACCCGCCTCTGGGAAATCACCGACGACCCCGGCATGAAGGATTTCCTGTCCTTCCTCATCGCCCGCGACACCATGCACCAAAACCAGTGGCTGGCCGTGATTGAGGAGCTCGGCGGCCTGCAAGGCGCCCTGCCCGTGCCCAACAGCTTCCCCCAGAGCGAGGAAGTGCAGGGCTTCAACTACTCCTTCGTGAGCACCTACCTCGGCAACGACGGCATCCCGCAAGGCCGCTGGACCCAAGGCACTTCGCTCGACGGCAAGGGCGAGTTCCGCGTGGTGAAAGCCGAACCCCTCGGCGGCATCCCGCAGCTGGCCCCGCCCGTGCCCCAGGGCCACGCCCAAACCGAGCAAATGACCACCATGGACTCCCTCATCGGCACGGTGACCGATAAAGTAAAGGGCGCCATGAGCGGCAGCGGCGGCAGTCCAAGCTAGCGTAAACCACATTTCAACCACCCGTAAAACGGCCCCGGCAAACGCTGCATAGCAGTTGCCGGGGCCGTTTTACGTAGTAGCACCTTGCGCAGCCCTTTCCCCGTTTACCGGCGGGGTGCGCGCTGGTCGGGTTAGCTTGCGCCTTCTGAGCGGCCGGCTTCCCGTGCAGTGGCCGCTTGGCCCACTTTTTACTTACCCACGCGTTTGCCTTCCGGCGCCCTTTCCCTTCCTATGGCCACCTTAGCTAGTGCGATAAACCGTCCCAATTCTGAACTCAAAAATGCGGCTTTCATCGTGGCCGGGGTGTTTTCGGCCGCTTTCGGGTTGAAGGCGTTTCTGCTGTCCAGTCATTTCATCGACGGCGGCGTTACGGGGGTTTCCATGCTGCTGTCGGCGCTGTTGCGGCTGCCGCTGCCGGTGCTGCTGCTGGTCATCAACCTGCCCTTTGTGGCCCTGGGCTACCGGCAAATGGGGCGCCGCTTTGCCTTGCGCAGCGCGTTGGGCATTGGCGGGCTGGCGCTGGTGCTGGCCGTGGTGCCGTTTCCCGACATCACGCCCGACCTGCTGCTGACCGCCGTGTTTGGGGGCGTATTCATCGGGGCGGGCATTGGGCTGGCCATGCGCGGCGGCGCCGTGCTCGACGGCACCGAAATTGCCGCGCTGCTGGTGAGCCGGCACCTGGTGCTGCTCAAAGTCAGCGACATCATCCTGATTCTCAACCTTGTTATTTTCGGAGCCGCCGTGTTCATCCTGGGCACCGAGCCGGCCCTGTACTCCATGCTCACCTACTTCGCTGCGGCCCGGGTCATCGAATTCGTGCTCAACGGCATCGAGCAGTACACGGGCGTCACCATCGTGTCGGAGCACAGCGAGGCCATTCGGCTGGCCATCACCGAGGGCCTGGGCCGCGGCGTGACGCTCTACCAGGGCAAGTCGGGCTTCGGCAAGCGCGGCGACCAGCTCACCGAGCGCGACATCATCTTCACCGTCGTCACCCGCCTCGAATTGCCCCAGCTCCGCGCCGAAGTGCAGCGCCTCGACCCCAACGCCTTCATCATCCAGTACGGCATCGACGACGCCCAGGGCGGCATCATCAAGAAACGGCCGCTGCACTAGGCGCTTAGCTCCCTAAGTTGCGCGTTTCAGAATGTGCAACTTAGGGATAGAATGCGCCCATACACCTGCAAGCGGTTTAAAAGGAATGTTGCTGGCCGGTCCGACGCCCCAGGCGTCCGACCGGTTGTTGGTTACCGGCCGTCGGCGTATCGTGTGGGCGGCAACCGGTCGGACGCCTAGGGCGTCGGACCGGGCGAAGCCGACTTCCTAAACGCATCTTGGCATTACGCCGAGGCCAAAGCTTGCGGTTGAACATATTGCCTAACCGAGTTGGCAAGCCGCTAGAAGTGCGGTTTTCGCCTAACCGACGTGCAGCCAATGCCACCGTTTTATCATTAAGAATGTACTTTTAGCTTTCCATAGCCTGTTCAGTGGCTTTTACTGGACGTACTTATTCATCGCTCTTCCCTCTGGCACCATGTTCAGCTACCTCAAAAGAAAAATTGCGAAATATCAGCAAAAGCGCACTTTCCAAGAGTATGGCTATGAAGTGAAACGGTTTTCCGTTCCCGGCGAAGGCGAACTGGAGTACGCGCAGTGGCAGCACCCTTTTGAAGGGGAGAAGACGATTGACGCCGAAAGCATCAATTTCTACCGAATGTTCGTGCAGGAAGGAGATGTGGTGATTGACATCGGCGCGCACACGGGCGACACGTCGGTGCCCATGGCGGTGGCCGTGGGCCAAACCGGGTGCGTCCTTGCCATCGAGCCCAACCGGTACGTGTATAAAATTCTGGAGCAAAATGCGCGGCTCAACCCGACGAAAACGCGCATTATTCCGCTCAACTTCGCCGTGACCGACCACGACGGCACGTTCGAATTCAATTACTCGGACGCTTCCTTTTGCAACGGTGGGTTCCTCTCGGCCATCGACCGGCAAGACCACAACCACAGCTACACGCTGTCGGTGACGGGGCGCAACCTGGCCACGATTATGGCCACCGAGTACGAAGCCCTGCTGCCAAAGCTGACGCTGATAAAAATTGACGCTGAAGGGTACGATAAGGAAATCATCAAATCGATTCGCGACCTGCTGCTTCGCTGGCAGCCTTTTCTGATTACCGAATGCTACAAGCGCCTCACCCCTGCCGAGCGTTTCGAGCTGTTTGAAACGGTCACGGGGCTGGGCTACACCCTGCACCACATCGGAGACTTGCAGGGGCACGACCGAGTGGCCATCACGCGCAAGGAAGACATGCTCAAATGGCCGCACATGGACATGATTGGGGTGCCGCAGGGAAAAACCCTGCGTTCGTAGACCACCCCTCCGGCCCCCTTTTTACCCTTGTTCCTTGCTTATCGTGGTTGCTAAGTGAACACTGCTAACCGTCAACAACCGGCCGCCGCGGGCGGCTACTTTCCGCTATCGGTGTTGTGCTTGTCGCGCAGTTGGGGAGGGCTCGAGTTGAACACCGTTCGGTTTGCGGAATGGATGCGGCAGCGCGGGTGGCCGGTGGAAATAATCACGCTCCCGGACTCACCCATTGCGGTCCGTGCGGCCGAGCTGGGGCTTCCCGTGCAAGTGCTGCGCAACCCCTTGAAAGCCGTAGACCTGCCGGCCGCGGGTCGGTTGGCCGGCTTCCTCCAAAAATTCAACACCCGCGTGCTGCTGGTTACGCGCAACGGCGATTTGGCCCTTGCCGTGCTCTGCAAAACACTGCGGCGCCCCGCGCTCAAACTGGTGTACCAGCAGCACATGCAGCTCGGCATTGCGAAACGGGGACTGCTGCACACCCTGCGCTACCGCGCCCTGGACGGTTGGCTTTCGCCGTTGCCCGGCCTGGCGCGGGAAGTGCTCGAAAAAACCCGCTTGCCGGCCGCTCGCCTGCACGTGGTGCCGTTGGGCATTGAGGTAGACAAGTTTGCGCATTCCGGGCGCACCCAGGCGCAGGCTCGCGCAGCGCTGGCAGTGGAGCTGCCGGCTGGAGCAGTACTGCTGGGACTGGTTGGACGCTTCGATGAGAATAAAGGCCAGCTGTTTGTGGTAGAAGCCTTTGCCGCGCTGCACCAACGCCACCCGAATGCCCACTTGCTGTTGGTGGGCGAGTCGACCCGGAATATCGGCGACGGGTACCGCCATGCGGTGCTGGCCAAGATAGAGTCCCTTGGCCTTGGCCACGCGGTGCACGTGCGGGGATTCACGCTCCAGCCCGAAATTGCCTATCAAGCCCTCGACATTTCGGTCGTGGCCTCCACCAATGAAACCTACGGCATGGTCACCATCGAAGCCATGGCCACGGGCCTGCCCGTGGTGGCCTCGGCCGCCGGGGGCACGCTCAGCATCGTCGCGAATGGCCGCACGGGCTTGCTGTTTCCGGTGGGCGACCAGCACGCTTTCGGGGCCGCGGTTGAGCAGCTCATTCAGCAGCCCACCCTGGCAGTGAAAATTGGCCAACAAGCTCAGGCTGAAGCGTTGGCCACGTATTCCCACCACAACCAGTGCGCCCAGACCGAGAAGGTTTTGCGGGCGTTGGCAGCGGCTTAGCGCCACGGCCGGCATCGCCGCAAGCACCGGCTCAACCGCCTCTTGAGTTGTTGTGCACTGCCTTTGCCAGCCAGTAGCGGCCCACCGGTGTCTCGACGGCGCCGGCCGGCTTCCGTCGCAGCCAAGCAACCGTCAGCGGCCAGTTGCTGAGCGGCTTAGAAGCTGCCTGAGTTAGCCAAAAATCATTTTAGACCGTCATGCTGAGCGCAGCCGAAGCATCTCTACCGCAATAGTATATGGTTACTTACACGGTAGAGATGCTTCGGCTGCGCTCAGCATGAAGGTTTTTATTAATTTACACTGCGGCTTACACCGTGGCTTGGTCGTAGCGCTCGTTCTCCACGCCAGGCCAGCCGCCTTCAAACATAAACTCGGCCAGCGGCTTGCGGGTGCGGGGCGCCAGCTCTTTGTCGCGCAGGCCGTCGGGCAGCGTAGCGGGGTCGCCGGGGTAGCCGAGGGTAAAGACAGCCACCGGGTCGTAGCCGGCCGGGATGTTGAAGGCGGCGCGCAATTTGTCGGGCGAGAAGCCGGCCATTTGGTGCACTTGCAGGCCCAGCTCGGTGGCCTGAATGGCAAGCGTGGCGGTAGCCTGGCCCACGTCGTACTTGGCCCAGGCGTTGGGGTTGTCGTCGTGCGAGAAGTGCAGCTTGGCGATGCTCACGGCCAGTACGGGCGCCTTCTTGGCCCACACCTGGTTGAATTCGCCCATGCTGCTCAGGATTTTATCGAAGGCGTCGGGGCTGCTGGCGCGGGTGCCCACCAGGTAGCGCCAGGGCTGCTCGCCAAAGCACGAAGCGGCCGACGAGGCGGCCACAAACACTTGGCGGAGGGCTTCGGCGGGCACGGGCTGGTCGGCGTAGGCGCGGGGGCTGCGGCGCTGGGTGAGCACCGGCAAAACGGAGGTTTCGAGAGCGAGAACGTTGG
>NZ_DASVSI010000110.1:0-12241 GCF_036388155.1 Hymenobacter sp.
CTCGCGTGCCGCCACTAATCATTGATTATTGGATTGCTGCCCCGAGCGAGATGTCTCGGCTGCGCTCGACATGACCAGCGGGTGGTGAGGACCGGTGCGGGTTGCATCAGTGGTGAGAAACAAGCCCAAACCTGACACGAAGCGCCTCCGGCGCTACTTCGAGGCTTGGGGCTCGGCTTCGGTTTCTATCAGGCCGTAGCCTTTGTAGAGGCGGCCTTGGGCGTCCTTGGCGATGATGAACCACAGGGCATCGCCGCCATAGAGCTGCTTGGTGCTGGCGGCGTAGCGGTAGTTGCGAGCGAAGGTGTAGGTGACGCCTTTTTTGAGTTTGCCGCCGGGGCAGTTGAACAGCTCCGCGAATTCGGCGGGTGTTTCGTGCAAATTGGTTTGCCAGCCGGCGGCGCTGTACCAGATGTAGCTGCCGCAGGTCACGATTTCCAGGTCGGCGGTTTCGGCGCGCACGCTGGTGCTGTGCTTCCAGACGTAGCCGCCCGGCACGGCGGGGTTGGGCTCTGGGTAGATGGGATTGGGCGAGTGCCAAAGGGTGAGGCCCACGGGCAGGCGGCGCAGCTCGTCGGGCAGGGCGCGGGTGCGGTCGGTCCAGGCCAAGGCGGGAGCGGTTTGGGCCGCCGCCGGAGACGAAACGGGAGCAGTTTGGGCGGTGGCAGCGGCCGGGTGCAGGGCCAGGGCGCCGAGGGTCAGCAGCAGGAAACGGGTCATGGGAAGGGGCGGTTGAAGTACGACCCAAAGGTGGCCTTCTGCCCTGCCCTCCATCGCCCCAAAACCAGATGTGGAACGTCCCACATCCGGTTTTGGGACGTTTTTTGGGTAGGAGGGTGTGAGGGTGTGAGGGTGTTAGGGTGTGAGGGAAATCCTCTGCTACCCTCCGGTCCTGTTACCCTCCTACCCTCACACCCTCTTACCCTCACACCCTCCTACCCTTACGCCCTCCTACCCTAACTAAAATCCCGGGGCGCGACGCCGGTCATCTGCTTGAAAATCCGGTTGAAGGTGGTTTTGGAGTTGAAGCCGCTTTCGAACGCAATGCCCAGCAGCGTGAACCGGCGGGCGTCGGGTGCGGCGAGGCGGCGCTGCACTTCGGCCACGCGGTAGCCGTTCACCAGGTCGTTGAAGGAGCGCCCAAAGCCTGCATTCACGGTGAAGGAAATGAGGCGCGGGGGCAGCCCGGTGTGCGCCGAAAGCTCGGCCAGGGTGAGCGTGGGGTTCTGGTACAGCTTGTCGTCGACCAGCGCTTGCCGAATGCGCGCCATAACGAGCGGGTCGGGCGCAGGCGTGGCGGCGGGTGCGAGCGAAACCTCGGACGGGGTGACGGTTGCAGCAGACGCCTCCGGGGGCGCCGGCGCTGGCGCGGCGGGCGTCTGGGCAGCTTCGGCGGCTTCGGCTTCCGGCGCGAAGTGCACGGCCTGCATGTCGGCCTGCCGCAGGCCCACCACGCCGATGACGAACACCACTACGCCCAGCAGCTCAGACGAGTAATCGTAGCGGTAATAGACATTGAAAAACTCGCGCAGCACCAGCTCCACCAGCCACTGCACGCTGACCAGGGCCAGCAGCACCAGCAGCCACCGCAACCACCGCAGCCGCAGCCGCGACACTTCCGAGAAGTTGTCTTCGAGCCAGCGGCCGTACTGCCGCAGCAGGCGCAGGCTGAGCACCAGGTACACCATGAGCGACACCCAGGTGCCGATGAATTCCAGCCGGTAGGTCACGGGCTGGTGCACTTGCTGCCAAAAGTCGTTGCGCACGGCGTAGGGCTGAAACCGCAGCCACCAGTACAAGGCCGCCTGCACCAGCACCGGCACAAAGTGCAGCCAATGGCCCGCCCGCCACCGAAACCCGTGGTTGACCAGACTGCGCACGTAGAAATAGAGCAGCGGCCCAAACGCCAGCGAATAGTAGATGGGCGAAAAGTAAAGCTCCGCCGATTGCGCATACAGCCCCGACACACGAAAGAAGCCGTCGACCAGCCACAGCGCGATGGCCAGCATCAGCAAGGCCAGAAACCGGTTTGACAACCGGTTTAGCGGGGCCCAAAACAGCAGCCCGGCCGCAAACATTGCCTGCGAAATCACGGCAAACGCGACCGCGGTTAAGAGAGAAACAGTAAGTTGCATGAACCTCAGGACCAAGAAGGCGCCGTAAATGTGCATCAAAACAGCCTTATGCCGCATGGGCCTAGATGGTTTCGACAGTTACTCGCCCCACATTCACTGCCTATGCCGCCCCTTCTTGGCCTGCACCACGTGGCCCTCATCTGTTCCAACTACGCGGTGTCGAAGCGCTTCTACACCGAACTATTGGGCCTGGAAGTGCTCTGCGAAACCCACCGCGCCGCGCGGAACTCCTACAAGCTGGACCTGGCCGTGAACGGCCAGTACGTGCTGGAGCTGTTCTCCTTTCCCAACCCGCCGCCGCGCCCCAGCTACCCCGAGGCCGCGGGCCTGCGCCACCTGGCCTTTGCCGTGGCCGACTTGCCGGCGGCCATTGCCTGGCTGGCGCAGCACGACGTGGCCTGCGAGCCCATTCGCACCGACGAGCTGACCGGCCGGCGGTTCACCTTCTTCGCCGACCCCGACGGCTTGCCGCTGGAATTTTATGCCGTTTAGCCCGACCGCGTCCGGCATTCGTGCCAGCGGCAAGCGGCTGAAACGGTTCACGCGCACAGCATAAGGCATCATGAGTCCTGCTTTCTCCCAACAATACGAGCTGGTGCGCGACGCCCGCGCGGCCCTGCTGGCCTACTGTGCCACGCTGCGGCCCGAGGATTTCACGGCGCCGGTCCCGGCTTTCAACCACAACTGCATTCGCGACTTGCTGGTGCACGTGGCCGGGGCCTACCACGTGTGGCTGGGGCAGGTGGCGCTGGGCCAGGCCGCGGCGCCCACGCCGCCCGCCGAAGTGCCCGACGTGGCCGCCGCCCGCAGGTTGTATGCGAGGGTCGACGCGCTGGTGGCCGACTTTGCGCGGCACGTTGCGCCAACCTGGCTGGTGCAACGTGCCTTTCATTTCCCGCGCCACCCGGCCCCGCTGCAGCTCTCGCCGCTGCAGCTTTTTACGCACGTCATCACCCACGAATTTCACCACAAAGGCCAGGCACTGAGCATGAGCCGGCTGCTGGGCTACACGCCGGCCGACACCGACGTCGTGCGTTTTTAATATGGATTTAACTCTGAAGCAAGGCATTAACTGAACAGGACGGAGCAGCCGCGCGTAAAGCTGGAGGGTAATCTACCCGCTTGTTATGCCCTTGTTTTTGGCCGACCCCGTTATTCCGTTTGATTGGCAGCGCCTGTGGTGGCCCGGCGAACAGGAGCCGCTTTACGCCTTGGAAGTTCTGCTCCGGTGCGTCGTGACCTACCTCATGCTGCTGGCTTGCCTGCGCATCACGGGACGGCGCAGCGTGAAGCAGCTCTCGCTTTTTGAGCTGAGCATCGTCATTGGGCTGGGCTCGATTGCGGGCGACACCATGTTCTACCCCGACGTGCCGCTGAGCCACGCCGTCATCGTGTTTGGGGTGGTGATGGGCTTGTACTGGCTCTTCAACCACTTCACCGAAATCAGCCCCAAATTCAGCGACTGGATGGAAGGCAAAGACGTGCTGCTGCTGCAAAAAGGGCAACTGCACTGGGATAATTTCAGCAACCAAAACCTTACCCAGAAGGAGCTGTTCGGCGAGCTGCGGCAGCAGCAGGTCGAGCACCTGGGCCAGCTCAAAGCCGTGTACAGCGAAGCCACCGGCCAGATGAGCCTGTTCTTCTACGAAGACGCCGACGTACGCCCCGGCCTGTGCATCCTGCCCGAAGAGCTGACCCGCGCCACCGAAACCATCACCAAAGCTGGCCCCCATGCCTGCGCCACCTGCGGCCACGTGCACGACCTTCAGCCCACCGCGGCCTTCGCCTGCCCTATTTGCCGCCAAAAGACCTGGCTGCCCGCCTGCACAGCGCGGCGCGTGACTTAGGCAACAAGCAGCTCAAGCTCTAAGAACGTCATACAGAGCGCAGCGAAGCATCTCGCCCGCCACCGGTAATCCTGACGATTGAGTTACTACCACACGCGAGATGCTTCGCTGCGCGCTGAAAGACAGCTTGTAAAGCAGGCTTAATGTGCCCCTCTCATCCCCGCGCCAGCCAGTAGCCCGCGGCGGCCAGCAGCACTCCCACGGCCACGCTGCCGCCGGCATACAGCGCGGCCACGGCTACGTTGCCCGCGCGCAGCAGCGCCACGTTTTCCAGGGCAAAGGCCGAGAACGTGGTGAAGCCGCCGCACACGCCCGTGATGAGCAGCAGCCGCCACGCCGCGCCCAGCGCGTATCGCTCCAGCACGCCCAGAAACAGACCGGCCAGCAGGCAGCCCAGCGCATTCACCGCGCCCGTGCCCACGGGCCACGCCAGCGGCCAGCGGCCCTGCACGTACTGCTGCATGCCGTAGCGCGCCACGGCGCCCAGGCCGCCACCCACACCAACCAGAAGCCAGGAGTAATTCATGCGGGCAAATTACGCGCCCGGCACTCCCTACTTTTTCAGGAGGCCCAGCTCGGTCAGAATCTGCTCGGTGATGATGCGGCGGCCGGCCACGAAGCGTTGGTCGGCGGGCTGGCCGGGGTCGGGCTCCAGGTTGAGGGCGAAGAAATACCGGGCGCCGCCGGCTTGTTCGAGCCAGCCCACAAACCAGCCGTTGTTCTGCAGCGCGTTGCGGTTGGTCCAGCCAGTTTTGCCATAGAGGCGGTAGTTGAGCGTTTTTTCGAGTAGCAGCAGGTGCTTGGTCAGCTCCTGGCTGCGTACGGAAGCCTTCAGCTTGTTGGCATGCAAGCGGCGCAGAAAGTCAATTTCCTCAAACTGCGTGATGCGCGACGGCCCCACCAGCCAAAACGAGTCGACCGAAGCGGGCGTCACCACCATCTTGCCGAAGCCCAGCCTGGGCAGCCACTGCTGGTAGCGCTTGGTGCCCACGGCCCGCGCCACTTGCTGGTAGCAGGGCACGCAGGATACGCGCAGGGCCTCGGCTTGTGTCATGTCGCGGTTCCATTGCGGAAACGACCGGGTCACGCCGTCCCACTTGAACACCTGGCTGGTGTCGTGGATGACGCCGGTTTCGAAGCCAATGATGGTGTTGGGAATCTTGAACGTGGACGCCGGCAGGAAGCCCTGGCGGCAGCGCGCGGCGTTGTAGGCCGTGTATTGGTTGGCTTGCGGGTCGAACAACAGGAACGAGCCGCGCAGCTGCCGGGCCCGGAAGTAAGCCCCAAAATCCCGCTCCACCACAGCGGGCTTGGGGGCCCAGCTGCTCAGCAACGGCAGCAATAGCAACAACAGAAAAAACCGCATGGCTTGGAAATGAGGCCGCAAAGTACGCTTGCTGTTCGCCGGCCGCAACCTCCCGGCCCGCCCGGGGGTTAAACAACCCGCGCCGGCTGGACGCACACCTTTCCAAGCACTTTTCTTTCGTACCCACATGCAAACCCGTGAACTGGGCCGCTCTGGCCTCTCCATTTCGCCCCTCATGCTGGGCGGCAACGTCTTCGGCTGGACCATCGACGAAGCCGCTTCTTTCGCCGTGCTCGACGCCTTTGTGGCGGGCGGCGGCAACGCCATCGACACCGCCGACGGCTACTCGGTGTGGGTGCCCGGCCACGTGGGCGGCGAGTCCGAAACCATCATCGGCAAGTGGCTGCAGCGCCGCGGCCGGCGCGACGACGTAGTCATTGCCACCAAAGTGGGCTGGGAAGTGAACGCCGACAACAAAGGCCTGAAAAAAGACTACATCCTGCGCGCCGTGGAAGGCTCCCTCAAGCGCCTGCAAACCGACTACATCGACCTCTACCAGTCGCACAAAGACGACCCCACCACGCCCGTCGAAGAAACCCTTGAGGCGTATGCCCAACTGGTGAAAGAGGGCAAAGTGCGCGCCATTGGCGCTTCCAACTTCACTAAGGAGCGTCTGCAAGAGTCCCTTAACGCCAGCCAGCAGCACGGCTTTCCGCGCTACGAGACGCTGCAAAACCTCTACAACCTGTACGACC
This sequence comes from Hymenobacter sp., assembly GCF_036388155.1. Lineage (NCBI taxonomy): Bacteria > Pseudomonadati > Bacteroidota > Cytophagia > Cytophagales > Hymenobacteraceae > Hymenobacter > Hymenobacter sp. The sequence goes on from NZ_DASVSI010000110.1 coordinate 6,044, forward strand.
GGGAAGATTTTGAGAAGAACCTGGCCCCGCTCCTGCTCCAGGAAAACATCGGCGCCATCCCCTACTACGGCTTGGCCGCTGGCTTCCTCACCGGCAAGTACCGCTCCGAAGCCGACTTGCAGAAAAGCCCCCGCGGTGGCGGCGTCGGTCAAAAATATCTGAATGAAAAAGGCCTGGGCATCCTTGCCGCCCTCGACGCGGTAGCCAACCGCCTGCAGGCCACGCCCGCCCAAGTGGCGCTGGCCTGGCTGATGCAGGCCCCCAGCGTGACGGCCCCCATCGCCAGCGCCACCAGCCCCGAACAAGTCACCGAGCTGCTCAAAGCCACAGAGCTGCGCCTCACCGACGAGGACCTGCAGACGCTGCAGCAGGCCCAGCCGGCCGCCGTATAGGCGAATTAGGGGTTTCAGAATGGCACCACTGTAGCGCGGACTTTTAGTCCGCGAGTAACGGTTGTTCTTACTCGCGGACTAAAAGTCCGCGCTATTATTCCCGGGACTATTACACACAAAAACCTCCTTCGCAGGGCTAGCGAAGGAGGTTTTTAGCTTTTTATCTTTTGACTGCCACGGGGTCGTTTGCCGCGGCGGTGGCGCTGACTACGGTGTTCTGGCCGGCGGTAAGCAGCCATTTGCCCTTCTTTTTCACCATCACGAGGGTCAACAGGTCCTGGTCGTCGCCCATTTTGTTGGTACCGCGGTTCACGCCATCGGGCGGGTAGTAGGCCCCCACGGCGCAGTAGAGGTTCACCACAGCCACGTCGGGCGTGATGGACCGCACGGTGACGTCGCCGGGCTTGAAGCTGACGCCGGTGAAAATGGAGTCGAAGATGCGCTGATGCGCCAACTGCACGTCGGCCCGGCCGCGCCACCACATGCCCACAATGTTCACCCAGCTCACGTCGGGCGTGGTGTAGACGGCCATGTCGGAGAACTTGTGGTCGGTGTAATTGGCCGTCATTTGCTGCACCACTTTGCGGATGGCGGCTTCGTCGGCGGCCGGCATTTGAGCAAATGCGCGGTTGGCGCCCAGCAAGAGAGCGAGGCTTAGTACTAAGGTTTTCATGGGGGTTAGGTGGTTGGTTCGCTTGCAAAGCTCCCCCAGCGCGCACCCCTCCTAGTAGTAAGAAACCGACATTAAAACGCGGCCAGCGGCTGGAAGCTGCCGCCGGCCACGCGGCTGTGCGCCGTTTCGGCGGCCAGGAGCTGCGGGGGCGTCACGCCGGCAAACTCCTTGAAGTCGCGCACCAAGTGGCGGTAGTCGTAGTAGCCCGTTTGCACGGCCACGGCCAGCCAATCGAGGTCGAGATGCTGCTCCTTGTAGCGAAAAGCGCGGTCGAAACGCACGATGCGGGCGTAGAGCTTGGGCGCCATGCCCACGCGCTCGAAGAAGCTGCGCTCGAACTGTCGGGGGCTGAGGCAAGCCTCGGCGGCGAGGCTTTCGAGCGCGACGCTAGTACGGCGGGTGGGCAGCAGGGCGGGCAACAGGCGGTCGAGCGGCCGCTCGGCGGTGTGGGTGGGCAGGCGGCGCAACGCACGCAGCAGGAAGCCTTCGACCAAGGCCAGCATGGTGGAATAGTCGGTGGTTTCGGCCAGGCGGTCTTCCACTTCGGTCACGGCGGGCCCAAGCAAGGCGCGGCTTTCGATGGAAAAATCAAACATTTCTTTCACCGGTACGCCCAGCAAGCGGTGCAGCCCGCCGGGCCAAAAGGCTGCGCACACCATCAGGTGGTCGGGTGGAAACCGCAAATCGACCCGCGACACCTGCGGCCCCACCACAATGCTGCGGGGCGAACGAATAATCCGCTCCTGCCCGTAATGGTAGGTGCTCATCTCGTCGCGCGGGTAGAAATACAGCCACTGCTGCGGCGCGGGCGGCATGGGCTTCACGGCCTGCGCGGGGTCGAGGCCGTCGTAGCGGGCGTGCACCAGCATGTAGAACTGCACAAACTGGCGCAGCGGCAAAGCCGGTTGTTGGAAGCGAAGAACCATGTGAGCCAGGCAGATATGCTGGCTCAAGATAAGAGTTTGTGAAGTAGCTAGGCCATAATATTTGAAACGGTCATGCCGAGCGCAGTCGAGGCATCTCGCGTGCTTTGTCTGCACGATTGAGTTACTACTACACGCGAGATGCCTCGGCTGCGCTCGGCATGACGTTCTCATTGCTTAGCGCTACTTGCCCTACTGCGCCGTTACGTCCGCAAACTCGTAGGTGCGGGCTACTTCCAGTGGTTTGCCATCGGCTTCGGCGTAAGGATATACGAAGTAGTTGAGTGGCGGGCCGGCCTGCTTAGGGGCCAGTTCCACGTCGCGGCCGCGGGTGAATTCCACGCGGTTTTCGTCGTGGGCACCGAAGAAGTAGTTGCGCTTGGCCGGGTTTTTGGCGGCTTCGGAGGCGTCGACGGGTACCCAGCCGGTCTCGGTGGTGTAAAACTCGGCCCAGCAGTGGTAGCCTTTGATTTCGCCCTTGCCGCGCTTGGTGGGCAGCGGCAGGCCGATGCTGAAGCGCGCAGGGATGCCCACGGCCCGGCAATAGCCGATGACGATGGCGTGGAAATCGGTGCAGTTGCCGCGGCGGGCGTCGCAGGCGTAGTAAATGTCGCCGCGGCCCCAGCCCTGGCCGGTTTTGTCGTAGGTCACGGTGCTCACCACGTGCTCGTAGATGGCGCGGGCCTTTTCCAGGTCGGTTTTGGCGTTGGCTTTCGTCACCACCTCCTCGGCCAGCTGTTTGATTTTGGGGTCGAGAGGCACGAGGCGGTCGGGCATGAGCCAGCGGGCCATGTTGGGGTCGGGCTTTTCTTTTTTGGCGGCCTTGCCCGCGCTGGCGGGGCCGTTGGCGCTCAGGTTGAGGTGTTCGCGGCGCGTGATTTGGGCCGTGAGCTTCACCACCAGCGGACCCGTGGACGCGGCGGCCGGCTGCAGGTGCAGCATCTGGTTGCCGTAGGCTCCGTTCTCAATTTTATATGGCACTGGCGACTCAATTTTCAAGTTGCGCACGTCCTGGGAGGCGTCCGAATGCGGCACGGGCAACCACACATCTAGGGTTTTGGTGCCCGTGGGCGGGGCCGGCACGGTGGCCTGCGTGGTGAGCACGAACGTGCGGCTCCGCGGGGCCGTCGGCTTGGGCGCCGGAGCGCTAAAGCCGGGCAGTAATGCGCAGGCGCCCAGCAGCCCAGCCCAAACGGCCGAGCGGTTCAACAGGGAAATATTCACAACAACGGAGCAACAAGTCGCTGCTGGCGGGCGTCGGCAAAGCTGGATTACCTTGTTGTTAGTTGTTCGTTGTCAGTTGCTAGTTGTCAGTTTGTGGTCAACGCAGGCAACCCTGCTTTTGCCCTCTCAACTCCTAACAACTGACAACGAACAACTAGCAACTAACCACCGGTAACTCAACGGCCAAGGCATTGCCCCTCGCCCGTTGACGCGGCGCCACGTAAGCGCCCGCCAGTCAGGGCCAACCAGACCCCAGCAGTGCCTTAAAGGTACGCTCCACCTCCCCAGCACCGGCGGCAAGGCGGCGGGTTGGAGCCCACCGAGTACCCCGAAATTTTACTTCGGCCCGGTAGAACAACCGTAAGCGACATGTTCTACCGGGCCGAAATAAAATTTCGGGGTACCCGGTGGGCGGGCGCAGGAGACAGGCAAAGCCGTTTTTGGATAGGTTCTTCGCCATGCGACGGCACGAGTTGTCAGTGAAATCGTTTGAAAATATTTTTACAACGCAAGTACCTGCTTGCCAATACTATACCCGAGACTAGGAGACAAACTCAGCATAAACCCAGGATTTGCTCCGTCGTTGAACGGCTATTAACCACCCGCTGAAACGAATATGGGAGCAACGCCACGCAGTTTGAAGGGGCTCGACTGGGTCAGCCTCATGATGGCCGATGTCCGGGATGGCGTTGGCGTGTACTTGTCGGTGTACTTGCTCACCGTGCGCGACTGGCGGCCCGACGAAATCGGGATTGTCATTGCCGCGCCGGGCATTGTGGGCGTGCTGGTGCAAACTCCCGCCGGCGCGCTCATCGACCGCACCAAGCGCAAGCTGTTGCTGCTCATTGTGGCGTCCATCGTCATTGCCTTGTGCTGCCTGGCGGTGGTGCTCACGTCCGGCTTCTACCCCATTTTGCTGTCGCAGGCCGTGGTGGGGCTCACCCAATCGGTGTACGCGCCGTGCGTGGCGGCCGTCACGCTGGGCATTGTGGGGCACGCGGCGCTGCCCAAACGCATTGGCCGCAACGAGAGCTACAACCACCTGGGCAACATGCTGGCCGCCATCATCGCGGGCCTGCTGGGCCGGTACGTTTCGTACGAGGCCATCTTCTACTTCTCCATTCTGCAGTGCCTGATGCTGGTGGCCGCGGTGCTGGTCGTTCGGGAGCAGGACATCGACCACGAACTGGCCCGCGGGGCCGCCACCGAGGGCCAGGTAACCGACACGGCCGGGGTGAAAACGCTGCTGTCCAACCGAAACATCCTGGTTTTCACCATTGCCATGGCCCTGTTTCACCTCGCCAACGGGGCCATGCTGCCGCTGGTGGGCCAGAAAATGAGCCTCGTCGACAAGCAAAACTCGTCACTGTATCTGTCGGCGGCCATCATCATTGCGCAGGGCGTGATGGTGTTTGTGGCGAAGTACGCCGGCAACGCGGCCGAGCAAGGGCGCAAGAAAGTGTTGTTCATGGCCTTCCTGCTGCTGCCGGTGCGGGCGGTGCTGTTTGCCTTCATTGCCAACCCGTACGTGCTGACGGCCATTCAGCTGCTCGACGGCATTGGGGCCGGGCTGTTTGGGGTGATAAGCATTCTGATGATTGCCGACCTGAGCAAGGGCACCGGCCGGTTCAATCTGCTGCAAGGCGTTGTGTATTCGGCCATTGGGCTGGCGGCGGCCCTGAGCAGCATCCTGGCCGGGTACGTGGTCGACCGTTTCGGCTACGCGGTTGGTTTTGGCACGCTGGCCGGCATCAGCGTGCTGGGCGCGCTTTTCTATTTCTTCCTGGTGCCCGAAACCAAGGACATCGACGTGGCCGCCGAGACCGTGGGCGTGCCGATGAAGCCCGCGTACCCTGCGTAATTAGCGGGACGAAAGGCGCCTCTGCCTTTCCTGTTCCTGCTTATGAAAGCTGCTGGTCTTCCGGTGCTGGCCCTTGCTTCGTTTCCGCAAGCCCAAGCGCCGCAGCCTTACTATTGCGAGCGGCTGGAAACGCACATTGTCCGGTTTCCGCACGTGAACGTGCCCCACGCGCACAGTTTTTACTTGCTGCTCTACATCACCGCCGGCACCGGCACCCACACCGTGGATTTGGTGACGTACGAGCTGCGGCCGGGCAGCTTGTTTTTCCTAGTGCCGGGGCAAGTGCACCACTGGCAGCTGGCAGCCGATGCGCAGGGCTTCGTGGTGTTTTTCGACACCGATTTTTACCTCTTCCGCTACCCCGGCAACGGCTTGTACGCTTACCCATTTTTCGACAGCGCCCACTCGCCGGTGCTCTACCTGAGCCAACCGGAAACCGAAATCCGGCCGCTGTTTGAGCAGCTGTACGCCGAATACGCCGCGCCCCATGCCAACCAGGCCGAGGTGTTCCGCAGCTACCTGCACTTGTGCCTGGAGCTGGCCGCGCGCCACAACCCCGCCCAGCCCGCCGCCGAGGCCAACCTGGCCCAGCAGCAAATTCGGCAGTTTGGCGCCCTGCTCAACCAGCACTACCGCACCAAGCGCAGCGTGAGCGACTACGCCGAGCTGCTGCACCTCAGCGCCAACCACCTCAATGCGCTGTGCCGCCGCGTACTCAACAAGACGGCCAGCACGCTCATCCACGAGCGGGTGGTGGTGGAAGCCCAGCGCCTGCTCAGCCACTCGGCCCTGGGCGTGGCGCAGGTGGCTTACGAGCTGGGGTTTGACGACGCGTCGTACTTCGTGCGCTATTTCCGCAAGTACGCCGGCACCACGCCCGAGGCGTTTCGGCAGCAGCGTTGATTTGTCCTGTAAGTGCCCGAAAGAGGGCTGCGCGCGCGGGTAAGGGCGCCGGTAATTTTGCATCGAAAACAGTAAGCCTTGCAACAAAGCGCTGCTGTGGTGTGCGGCGGGCTCGTTTTGCCGTATAGCTTTTACCCCTCCCCCAATATCATTGGTTATGGCTACTTCCCCCGATTCCACCACCGCGGCTGTGCTGGGCTTGCGCTGCCCGCGTTGCCACCA